>JBFWJB010000184.1:0-6197 GCA_050253435.1 Rhodospirillaceae bacterium | reverse complement strand
CAGGGACGACCTGCCGCACATGGCCGACGAGGCGCACGCCATCCGCCGCCTGCTCGACAACAACCCGCGCGACATCTCCCGCGACGAGATCCTCGCGATCTACGAAGCGGCGTACTGAGGCGAGGGAAAACCAGGCCGGGCTCCGCCCTGGACCCGCAAAGGGCCTTGGGCCCTTTGATCCCATAACTGGTTTTTCGCCGCGCAGCGGCCATCAACCGTCACGTCGCGTGATGGCCTGATGGCGCTACGCGCAAAAACCGGAAAGTTATGAGGGGTGCGGGGAGACCGAGTCTCCCCGCGGAGTTTTTCTTCCCGCCCCTAGGCGGTTTCCCGTTCGACGATGGAGAAGCCGAGGTCCACCACGGTTTCGCCGGGGTCTTCGTCGTTGACCCGCGCCAGCAGCGCCTCGGCGGCGAGCAGGCCCATGCGCGCGCGGTCGATGCGCACCGTGGTCAGCGCCGGATAGGTGAAGGGCGCGAAGTCCTGGTCGCCGAAGCCGACCACCGCCAGTTCCTCCGGCACCTTGAGGCCGCGCGCCTGCGCCTCGATCAACACGCCGTGGGCGAGGCGGTCGGAGCTGCAGAACACCGCGCCGCCGGCAAAGCCCGCATCCAGCATTTCGGCCATGCGGCGGCGGCCGTATTGCAGGCTGGAGCCGGGCGGCGTGACCACCTTCGGCAGGTCCCCGGCAATGCCGAGGCGGGCGAGTTCCGCCTCGAACGCCTGGCCGCGTTTGATCGCCCGCGCGTCGCCCGCCACCACCAGGGCGAAGCGGCGGTAGCCCTTGCCGTGCAGATAGGCGGCAACCGCGCTGCCCACGCCTTCGTGGGAATAGCCGACCACCATGTCGAGCGGCGTCGGCGTGATGTCCCACACCTCGACCACCGGAATTTTCGCGGCGAGCAGGGTGCGGCGGCAGCCGAGGGAGTGGTTGATGCCGATCAGGATGATGCCGTCGGGTCGGCGGCCCAGCACCGCGGCGACCACCGCCTCCTCTTCCTCCTGGTTGTAGCCGGATTCGCCCAGCAGCACCTGATAGCCGTTTTCGCGGATGCGGCGGGTGAAGCTCTGGATGGTCTCGGCGTAGACCAGGTTGGCGATCGACGGCATGATCGCCGCGAACAGGCGGCTGCGGCTGGAGGCCAGGCCCCCGGCCAGCAGGTTGGGCAGGTAGCCGGTCTGTTCGATCGCGCGGTTGATCCGCTCCAGGGTGTCGCGCGCCACCTTTTCCGGATGGTTGATCGCCCGCGACACCGTGGCCGGGGCCACGCCCGCGCGTTCCGCCACGTTTTCCAGGGTGACGCCGTGCCCGGCCTGCCGGCGGGCGGCGCGGCGGCGCGCAGTGCGCGCGCGGGCGTCCTTCTTGCGGTACGGCATATCCGGCACGTGGGCCTCCACTTCTCCTCCCGATCGCGGGGAGTGCAGCAGATTACGTTACCGGCCCCGGGTTGAACAAGACCAAGTCGTTATGCAGGCCCAGGCGGTCCGCCGCCGCGTCCTTGCGGCCGCTGGCGATATCGAGGATGAGGCGGAAAAGCTCCCATCCCACCTCCGGCAGGCTCGCCGCGCCGGTGGCGATGCGCCCGGCGTCGAGGTCGATGAGGTCGTGCCAGCGCGCCGCCAGCGCGGAGTTGGTGGCCACCTTGATCACCGGCGCGGCGGCGAGCCCGTAGGGCGTGCCGCGGCCGGTGGTGAACACCTGCAACGCGATGCCGGAGGCGAGCTGCAATGTGCCGCAGACGAAGTCGCTGGCGGGGGTGGCGGCGAAGATCAGCCCCTTGCGGCGGATCCGCTCGCCGGGGCCGAGCACGTCGGAGATCGGCCCGCTGCCGGACTTCACCACCGAACCGAGCGCCTTTTCCACGACGTTGGAGAGGCCGCCCTTCTTGTTGCCGGGCGAGGGATTGGCGCTGCGGTCGGCGCCGCCGCGCGCGAGGTAGCGGTCGTACCAGTCCATCTCGCGGATCAGGGCGTCGGCCACCGCGTCGTCGGCGGCGCGCGCGACAAGCAGGTGGATGGCGTCGCGCACCTCGGTGACCTCGGAGAACATCACGCTGCCGCCGCCGCGCACGATCAGGTCGGCGGCGAAGCCCACCGCCGGATTGGCGGTGACGCCGGAGAACGCATCCGAGCCGCCGCACTGCACGCCGACCACCAGATCGGAAAGCGGGCAGGTCTCGCGGCGGCGGCGGTTGAGCCGCGCCAGGTGCTCCTCGGCGCGGACGAGGATGGCGTCCACCATCTCCTCGAAGCCGGAAAACGCCTCGTCCTGCAGGCTGACGATGCTGCCCGCGCCTTCCAGAAGAGTCTCGGGCAAAAGCTTCTCGCAGCCCAGGCCGATGATCAGCACCTCGCCGCCGAAATTGGGGTTGCGCGCGAGGTTGCGCAGGGTGCGGATCGGGATCGCCGCATCGGGGGCGTTGATCGCCACGCCGCAGCCGTAGGCATGGTCGAGGGCGACCACGTCGTCGACGTTGGGGTAGCGCGGCAAAAGCTCGCGGCGGATGCGCTCCACCACATGGGCGACGACGCCCGCGACGCACTGCACGCTGATGGAAATCCCCAGCACGTTGCGGGTGCCGACGCTGCCGTCGGCGTTGCGGTAGCCTTCGAAGGCATAGCTCTCCAGCGGCTCCTGTGCGGGGATGCTGCGCCGCGTCCGCGGCACGTCGGCAAGCGCGGGCGCATCGGGCAGACGCACGTCCGTCTCGGTGACGCAGACGCCCCTGGCCAGCGGCCGCACCGCATGGCCGATCACCTCGCCGTAGCGGACGATCGCCCCGCCTGCGGGAATATCGGCCAGCGCCACCTTGTGGCCCATCGGCACGTTCTCCGCCAGCACCGTGCCGTCGGCGAGGGCCTGCCCGGCGCGCGCGCCCTTGGCGGCGACGACGATGGCGACGTTATCGATATCGCGGACCTTGACGCTCAAGGCGGGTTCGGCTGCGGTCATGGCGCGGACTCCTGTTTGCCGCGGCGGGCCGCCTTGCGGACGTTGTGGACGGAGTAGGCCAGCGACAGGGCGATCAGCCCCCACAGCAGCACGGCGATCGGGCTCTTGGTGAAGAAGATGCCGAGCGAGCCGTAGGACTCGAGGCTCTTCACGAAGTAGATCTCCGCATCCTTGCCGAGGATGAAGCCGATGATCAGGGGCGTCATCTCCAGTCCCATCTTCTGCCCCAGATAACCCAGCAGGCCGAACAGCAGGAAGCTCCAGACGTCGAACATAATGCCGGAATGGGCCGAATAGGCGCCCACCGTGCACATCACCACGATCACCGGATAGAGCAGGTACTTCGGCACCTGGATGATCTTCACGATGTGGCGGATGGCGAAGAACATGATGCCGAACATCACCAGATTGGCGAGGAACAGGTTGATCACCATCATGTCCCAGGTTTCGAGGTGCTCGCCGATGAACAGCGGCCCGAGTTGCAGCCCCTGGAGGGTGAACGCGCCGATCAGCACCGCGGTGGTGGAATCGCCGGGAATGCCGAGAGAGACGAGCGGGATCAGCGCGCCGCCGGTGAGGCCGTTGTTGGAGGACTCCGAGGCGATCACCCCCTCGGCCACGCCGGTGCCCATCTTCTCCGGCGCCTTGGAGAGGTTCTTCTGCTGGGTGTAGGCAAGCACCGAGGCGGCGGAACCGCCGATGCCGGGCAACAGGCCGACGAAGGTGCCGATGGCGGAGGAGCGGATGAGGTTGCCGATCTGCCCCTTGTAGACCGAGAAGGAGAACTTCTTCGCGCCGTCGAGCTTGAACTGCGAGGTCGCCTCGGCGGGCACGCCCTTTTCCGCTTCGGACAGCAGCACCGAGAGGCCGAACAGGCCGATCAGCACCGAAAGCAGGGAAAAGCCGTCGGAGAGGAAGCTTTCCATCCAGCCGAACATCAGGCGCATTTCGCCGTTGCCGCCGTTGTTGATGTCGTAGGCGCCGACCAGGCTGAGCCAGATGCCGAGCACGCCGCTGAAAATGCCCGCGAGCAGATCCTTCGACAGCGAGGCGATGATGGTGAGCGCGAAGAGGATGATCAGAAACTTCTCCACATAGGAGAACTTGATCGCCAGCTCGGCCAGCGCCGGCGCGAAGAAGAACAGCACCGTGGCGCTGAACAGGCCGCCGAACAGCGACGAGACGATGCCGATCTTGAGCGCGCGCTCGGCCTCGCCCTTCTTCGCCATGGGGTGGCCGTCCATGGTGGTCATGATCGACGACGGCGTGCCCGGAATGTTGACCAGAATGGCGGGCACCAGGCCGCCGGAAATGCCGCCGACGTAGAGCGCAAGGAGAAGCGACAGGCTGTTGTCGATGTTGAGGCCGTAGGTCATCGGCAGGCACACCGCCACCGCCATCGTCGCGGTCATGCCGGGGATCGCGCCGAAGACGATGCCGACCACCACGCCGACGAAGATCAGCACGGCGGTCATCGGCGTGAAGAAGGACAGCACATCCATGATCGGGTCCTCGTGCGGCGCTTACGGCAGGGTGAGGTTGAAGAAGGTGGTGAAGGCATACCACGCGATGAACGGCAGCCCGGCGGAGCAGGCGGCGATCAGCCAGAGCTTGCGCCGCGTCAGGCCGTGCACGTAGAGCAGCGACAGCGCCGCCATAAAGACGATGGACGTGAAGAGAAAACTGAGCCCGGTGTTGGGGGCGAAATCGGAGAAGAAGTCCATCGCCACGAAGTAGGCGACGATGAGGCCGAGGCTGCCGAAGAAGCGCACATGGTCGAAGCCGGGCGCGGGCATCAGCACGCCGACGCCGCTCGCGCGCAACCGCGCGATGAAGGCGGGGCCGCGCAACACCGCGATGAGGACGAGCAGGCCGAGCAGAACGCCGGTGACGATATGGGGAAAGAACAGGTGAGACTGCTCGAAATTGATGCTCACCCTGAGGAATTCGGGGCCGCGCGACATCTCTCTTCTCCTCCACTCCCGGCGGACGCGACGGATGGACCGGCCGCCCGCGGGCGGCCGGTCCGGCGGCGGGGGCGGATCACCGCGTCGCGGCGATCAGAGCCTTGGACTGTTCGGATTTCTTCTTCAGATAGACCACGGCTTCCTTCGAGGGCAGGAAGTTCGGAATGAAGAAGGCCTTCTTCAGCTTCGCCTTGATTTCGTCTCCGGCGAAGATCTTGGCCAGCGCCTTGTCGAGATAGGCGATGGCCTTGGGGTCCATCTTCTTGTTGTAAAGGAAGAAGAATTCCTTGTCGTGGGTGAAGTCCTTCTTGCCGTCGAGGGTGACGGAGGTCTTCGGCGTGACGTAGGCGAGCAACTGGTCGCGGGTGGTGGCGCCCATGCCTTCGGGATTGGCCTGGGCGATGGTGGCCTGGCGCGCCGGCAGCCAGAGGAAGCGCATCGCCTTCTGATCGTCGGCGGGCAGGCGGGTGTACTGCTCGTTGGCCTGCACCGAGCCGTGGATCACCTCGGCCTGGCGGTCGAAGAGAAGCTGGTTCTTATCCGCCTGAGAGCCGGTCTTCACCGAGACGAGGTTGACCTCCTTACCGGGGAAGCGGATGGAGACGGCGTTCTTCAGGCCGCCGTAGAGCACCTCGGAAACGCCGCCGGGCTGGATCGCCACGCGCACGCGCTCACCCTTGCCGCAGGCCTGGATGACGTCCTCGATGGTCTTGAACTTCGACTCCTTGGCGCCGACGAAGGCGTCGCCGGGGTTGATCGAGGTGGTCGGCCCGACCTTGAAGTCCTTGAAGATGTCCGGATAGCCCTTCAGCCCCAAGAGGTGGCCGAGGTAGGACTGATCGTGGAAGAACATGATGGTGCTGCCGTCGGAGACCCGCGCCAGGGCGGAGAACGCGGCGGACACGCCGACCGCATCGACCTTGGCGTTGATGCCGAGCTTCTTGGAGAGCGCCTCGGCGACGATGGCGGCGTTCTGATAGGTGTCGCCGCCGGTGGAACTGGATCCGATGACGATACGCAGGTTGCCGGAGATCGGTTTATCCGCAGCCCCGGCCGGGCCCGCGGCCACGCCGACGGCGGCGCCGAGAGCCAGACACATTCCCAACAAACGTGCCTTCATGGTCTTGATCCTCCCTGTTTTTCCGAACCAAACGGTTACTTTACAACGGGTTCCTTTCGCTCGGAGCGTCCAGGCCCTCTCTCCGGAGGACTCTATGAAAACGCTTCCATGATTGTGCACGCGTTTCCGCTATTGGGGTCTTTTCGCCGGTGCAAGT
>JBFWJB010000183.1:0-6242 GCA_050253435.1 Rhodospirillaceae bacterium | reverse complement strand
GCCAGGGGCGTCGCCCCTGGACCCCACTGGGGCCTTGGGCCCCAGACCCCCTAAGTTTAGCGGCCATCAACCGTCATGCCGCGTGATGGCTCTATGGCGCTACGCGCAAAAACCAAAAGTTATGGGAGGTGCGGAGGGACCGAGTCCCTCCGCGAAGTTTTTTGTTCTTTTTGGCGCTTCGGAGCCTACCCCCGCGCCACCGGGTCGGCGGGGGTGAGGATTTCGATCATTTCGGCGAACGCTGGCCATTCCGTGGTGAGGCTGGCGCGGTTGCCGTGTTCGTAGTCGGCGAATTCGAAGCCGGGCGAGACGGTGCATCCCATCAGGGCGAAGCTGCCGCCGGGTTTGAGGCGTGCGCCCTGCCAGGTATTTTGCGGCACCAGGGATTGCGGGCGTTCCCCGGCGGCGATATCGGAGCCGAGGTGGACGATTTCGCCTTTTCCGCCGGGGGTGAGGCGGAGCTGTTCCACCGCATCGCCGAGGTAGAAGTGGAAGATTTCGTCCGAGCGCACGCGGTGCATGGCCGAGAGGGTTTGCGGCGTGAGCAGATAGTAGATCGCGGTTCCGGCGCAGCGCGGGCCGCCGTAATCGCGCAACAAATTGGGGTCGCTGAGGATTTGCGCGGCGCGCCAGGTTTCGCGGAAGTATCCGCCTTCGCTGGGGTGAGGGGTCAGCCCGAGTTCGGCGATCAGGGTTTTGATGCGGCTATCCATGGTTTCCGGGAGATGTGAAGATCTATTGAAGAATTGTAAAAGTTACGTAATATAGCATACGACTCGGGGCGGAATCGTGTCAACGTTTGCCCCGGTCAGGAAATTTTTCGTGTCGGTCATGAAAAGGGGCGGACATGTGGTTCGGTTTTCTGAAACGGGAAGATGAGTCGTTATCGGTTGCGGAGCCGATGGACATTCCGTGGGAAAAAAACGACAAGGGTCGTTTCTGGAAACTCTTGATGGTCCGGCCTTCAACTCTTGGGGTTGCCGGGCGCGGCGGCGTGGCGGCGTTTTTCCATCGCGGGGTGAAGCCCGGCTGGGTGTTCGTCTGCGCCACCGACGATCTCGGCGCGCTGCTGGATGCGGCGCAGGACGACAAGGACATCACGGAATACGAGCAGCGCGGCGGGGTGTACGTCACCTGGTCGTTCGTCAAGCCGGAGTTCCGCGACGGCGTGGCGCGGCATCTGCGCGACGTGCTGAGGCCCGAGGTCACGGACAGCGGCCTCGACGGCCACCGCTCCTATGCGGTGGCGGCGGTTCCGGTGAACCCGCCGTCCTAATTGATTTCTTCTTCCAGTTCCTCCGCGTCCGGCGCGTCGATGACGCGCCGCGCGGTGTCGTAGTCGAAGCCGCTGCGGCCGAGCGCGGCGAGGTCCTTGTCGCGCTTGTCCGCGCGCTCCGCCGTGGTGCGGAAGGGGCCGAGGCGGCGGCGGCGCGCCAGGGTGACGGCGGCGGCGAGAGTGAGGTTGCGGCCGCAGCCTTCCTCTTCCGCAAGGGCGGCGAGCGCCGCTTCCGCGTCTTCCTCGCCCACGCCGGCGGCGGCGAGGCGGCGGCGGATCGCCGCGGGCGGCGTGCCGCGGGCATAGAGGCCGCGCGCCTTGGCCCGCGCGGTGCGCGCATCGTCCACATAGCCGAGGCGCAGCATCTTGGCGACCGTGGCGTCGACCCAGGCGGCTGCGGCCTCCGCGTCCACCTCCGCCTGGGGGTGGGCGGCGGCGCGGCGCACTTTGTTTTGCAGCACGCGGCGCAGGTGGGCGGCGGTGGCATCGAAGCGCTGCAGGTAGAACACCGCCGCGTTTTCCAGCGAGGCGGCGGTGATGCGGCGCGGCGCGGCGCGGCGGGTTTTCGGCGGCTTGGCGTCTGTCATGCGGGGATCATAGCATTGTCCGGCGGGCGCTTGGGAGACTATGCCGAGGGCTGGAAATCGCCGGTCGCGGCGTCGAGGGTCCACAGGGTTCCTTCCGCCATGTCGAACCACCAGCCGTGCAGGGAGAGCCGCCCGGCGGCGAGGGCCTCGGCGATCCAGGGGAAACCGCGCAGGTTGGCGAGCGAGCCGCGGATCGCCGCCTGTTCGAGGGCGCGCGGATCGCCGCAGCCGGTCTCCCCCGCGGGGGCGGCGAGCGCCATCCACGGACCGATGAAGTCGCGGTCCGGGTGGTCGCCGTGCGCCGCGGCGCACAGGCTTTGGATGCCGCCGCAGGAGGAATGGCCGAGAACGATGATGTGTGCGACCGCAAGGTCCCTCGCCGCGAACTCGATGGCGGCGCTGGTGCCGTGGCACATGCCGTCGGGCTGGTAGGGCGGCACCAGGTTGGCGACGTTGCGCACGACGAACATCTCCCCCGGCTCCGCGCCGAAGAGGATCGCCGGATCGACGCGGGAATCCGAGCAGGCGACGATCAGGAACTTCGGTTTCTGCCCGTGGCGGGCAAGGTTCCCGTAGACTTCGGGCTTGTTTTCGAAATAGGCGGCGCGGAAGGCGCGGAAACCGGCTTGCAGGCGGGAAATCTCGGACATCGGGCTCCTCGGCGGGGTGGTCGTGGCGGCGCAAGATATAGGAAGCGCGCCCCGGCGGCGAAAGGAAACGTGCGTGCGGCGCGCCTTGGGGCTTGAGGCGCGGGCGCGGCGATGTCATATGGTTGGCCCGAGACGCAGAAGATTAAAGACGGACGCGATGACCCCGCATTTTCCCGAACGCATGACCCCGCTGGGGCCGGTCAACTGGATCGGCTTCTACACCCTGTTCGCCAAGGAGGTGCGGCGCTTCCTCAAGGTGTGGCTGCAGACGGTGGCCGCGCCGGTGATCAGCACCCTGATCTTCATGGCGATCTTCGCCCTGTCGCTGGGGCGCACCGGGCGGGTGATGGGCGGCGTGCCGTTCGAGCAGTTCCTGCTGCCCGGCCTGGTGATGATGACGGTGATCCAGAACGCCTTCGCCAACACCTCGTCGTCGCTGGTGATCTCCAAGGTGCAGGGCAGCATCGTCGATATCCTGATGCCGCCGCTTTCCCCCTGGGAGCTGGCGCTGGCCTATGTCGGCGGCGGCGCGGTGCGCGGCGTGCTGGTCGGGGCGGCGGTGGGGGTGATCCTTCTGGTGTTCACTCCGGTGCCGTTCCATGCGCCGATGACCGCGCTCGCCTTCATGCTGGAGGGCTCGGTGATGCTGTCGGCGATCGGCGTGCTCACCGGCATCTGGGCGGAGAAGTTCGACCAGTCCACGGTGATCACCAACTTCGTGGTGACGCCGCTTTCCTTCCTCTCCGGCACCTTTTACTCCATCGATCACCTGCCGGGGACGCTGCACTGGGTGGCGGTGGTCAACCCGTTCTACTACCTGATCGACGGCTTCCGCACCGGGGTTCTCGGCGGCGGAACGCATGCCTGGGCGGTGCTGGCGGCGCTGACCGCGACCAACCTCGCGCTCTTGTGGTGGGCGCAGCATCTCTTCCGCATCGGCTATAAGCTCAAGGCGTGAAAAGCCGCGCGAAAGAGCTTGACGCCGTACCCGGAGCCCCCTTCTAATAGGCGCTTTCTAAAAAAGAGACCGGGCAGAAGACTGCCCGGCCCGTCCGGATTCCAGGCGGTGGACGGACCCACCGCCTGAAGTGTTTTCGAAACCCGCGTCCCGAAGGCCGGGACGCCCGCATTGGAGGAGTTGAAGTGATCCCGTCCGTGATGCCGACTTATGCGCGGCTCGACGTCGTGTTCGAGCATGGGGAAGGCCCCTGGCTTGTGGCGACCGACGGGCGACGATTCCTCGACTTCGCCGCGGGCATTGCGGTGTGCTCGCTCGGGCACTGCCACCCCGTGGCGGTGGCGGCCCTGAAGGCGCAGGCGGAAAAACTCTGGCACTGCTCCAACCTCTACCGCATCGCCGGGCAGGAGGAACTGTCCAAGCGTCTGGTGGAGACCACCTTCGCCGACACCGTGTTTTTCGGCAATTCCGGCGCCGAGGCGGTGGAATGCGCGATCAAGGTGGCGCGCCACTTCCAGTTCGACCAGGGACGGCCGGAACGCTACCGCGTCCTGGTGATGACGCACGCCTTCCACGGCCGCACGCTGGCCACCGTGGCGGCGGGCGATCAGGCCAAGGGCAAGCACGGCTTCGGGCCGCAGATGGACGGCTTCGACCGCGTGCCCTTCGGCGACATCGAGGCGGCGAAGGCGGCGGTCGGGCCGGAGACCGCGGCGATTCTGCTGGAGCCGGTGCAGGGCGAGGGCGGCATGGTCGCCGCCGAGTTCGGCTATCTGCGCGCGTTGCGCAAGCTCGCCGACGAGAACGGCCTGCTGCTCCTGTTCGATGAGGTGCAGTGCGGCGTCGGCCGTACCGGCAAGCTCTTCGCGCACGAGTGGTCGGGCGTCGCGCCGGACGTGATGGCGGTGGCCAAGGGCCTGGGCGGCGGCTTTCCGGTGGGCGCGTGCCTCGCCACCGAACGCGCCGCGAAAGGCATGGTCGCGGGCACCCACGGCTCCACCTTCGGCGGCAACCCGCTCGCCATGGCGGCGGCCAATGCGGTCTACGGCGAGATCACCGCGCCGGGCTTCCTCGACCGCGTCAACGCGGTGGCCGGGGTGCTGCGCCGCGCGCTCGCCGACCGGGTGCAGCGCTACCCCGAGATCTTCGAGGAAATCCGCGGCCTCGGCCTGATGGCCGGCCTGAAATGCCGGGTCGCCAACACCGATCTGGTCAATCGCCTGTTCGAGGAAGGGCTGCTTGCCGTTCCCGCGGGCGACAACACGTTGCGTTTCGTGCCCCCCCTGATCATCGACGAAGGGCATGTCGAGGCCGCCATGGCGAAGCTCGACCGGGTCTGCGAAGCGTGGAGCGAAAAGTCATGAAAACCACTTCCCCCCGGGCAGTCGCGCCGTCGCGGACGGCGCCGCCCCGGCATTTTCTCGATCTTGCGGACATCGACGCGGGCACCCTGCGGCGGATGATCAACCTTGCCGCCCACTACCGCGACGGCACCGCCCCCGAGGCGCTGCGCCATCCGCTGGCGGGCAAGACGCTGGCGATGATCTTCGAGAAACCCTCCACCCGCACCCGCGTTTCCTTCCAGGTCGGCATGCAGCAGCTGGGCGGCGAGGTCGTCGTCCTCAGCCACCAGGACACCCAGCTCGGCCGCGGCGAAACCATTGCCGATGCGGCGCGGGTGCTGTCGCGCTATGTCGATATCCTGATGATCCGCACCTTCGAGCCCGCCACCCTGCACGAGCTGGCCGACCACGCCACGGTGCCGGTGATCAACGGGCTGACCGACGAAACCCACCCCTGCCAGGTGATGGCCGACATCGCCACCTTCGAGCAGCATCTCGGCCCGATCGAGGGCAAGGTGGTGACCTGGACCGGCGACGGCAACAACGTCGCGCAGTCGTGGATCGAGGCGGCCCCGAAGTTCGGCTTCGAGATGCGTCTCGCCTGCCCCGAAGGCCTGGAGCCGAATGCGGAGATCGTCGCCGCGGCGCGCAAGGCGGGCGGCGACATCGTGCTGGGTTCCGATCCCGAGGCGCTGGTGGAGGGCGCGGACTGCGTCGTCACCGACACCTGGCTTTCGATGCACGACACCGATACCGACCGCTCCAACCTGCTGATGCCCTACCAGGTCAACCGCCGCCTGATGAGCCGCGCCAAGCCCACGGCGCTGTTCATGCACTGCCTGCCCGCGCACCGCAACGAAGAGGTCACCGACGAGGTGATGGACGGTCCGCAGTCGGTGGTGTGGGACGAGGCGGAAAACCGCCTGCATGCGCAGAAGGCGATCATGGTCTGGTGCATGGGCAAGATTTCATGATCGATGCTGCGCGCAGCATGGATCTCGTGCTGCCGTTCACCGTCGGCGGCGGGGCGTTCCGCGGACGCCTGGTGCGCCTGTCCGCCGCCGCCGACGCCGCGATTTCGCGCCACGCGCCGCACCCTGCGGTGGGCCGCCTCACCGGCGAGGCGCTGGCGCTTGCCGCGGCGCTGGGGTCCAGCCTCAAGTTCGACGGCGTGATCACGGTGCAGACCGCCTCCGACGGGGCGGTCTCGCGCATCGTCGCCGACATGACGTCTGCGGGCGGCATCCGCGCCAGCGTCGCGGCGGATGCGGCGCGGCTCGACGCGCTGCTGCGCGCGACGGCGGAGCCCGCCTTCGCCGCGCTCACCGGGCACGGCCAGATGGCGATCACCATCGACCAGGGCGAGCACACCGACCGCTACCAAGGCATCGTGGCGTTGCAGGGGGCCTCCCTGGCGGAGACCGCGAT
>JBFWJB010000182.1:0-6315 GCA_050253435.1 Rhodospirillaceae bacterium | reverse complement strand
GAGGCCGCATGGGAGCCCCGGCTCTCCGAGTGCCACCTTCACCAACCCGAACAGTTGCACGGGGGCAAGCCCCGAACCCGCAAGGCAGGGAATGATTGCCGCTTTGCGGCGAAAAATCGAAAGTTAGGGGGGGTGTGGGGGGACCGAGTCCCCCCACGAAGTTTTGAGCCTTACACGTCCGCTTCGTCGTCCAGGGTGTGGGCGAGGGAGGAGGTGACGTCGGCTTTCGGGCGGTCGCGGAGTTGTTTGCCGGTGACCATGAAGTAGGTGAGTTCGGCGATATTGGTGGAGTGGTCGCCGACCCGTTCGACGTTTTTGGCGATGAAGAGGAGGTGGGTACACGCCGAGATCTGCCGCGGGTCTTCCATCATGTAGGTGAGGATTTCGCGGAACAGGCTGGAGTAGATGGCGTCGATTTCATCGTCGTGTTCCCACACCGCGATGGCCTGCTGGGCGTCGCCTTCGACGAAGGCGTTGGTGGCGGCGTGGAGCTGGCGCTTGACCATTTGCATCAGCCGCACCACGGGGCGCGCCGCGGGCACCAGCGGCATGGTGTTGAGCACCATGGAGCGTTTGGCGGCGTTGGCGGCGTAGTCGGCGACGCGTTCGAAGGCGGAGGCGGCGGAGATGGCGCTGACCACGAGGCGCAAATCGTCGGCCACCGGGGCGCGCAGAGCGAGCATGTGGAGGATCTTCTGCTGGATGTCCGCCTCCAGGCGGTCGACTTCCTGGTCGCGTTTGATTACCTCGGCGGCGAGGCGGTCGTCGCGTTCGAGGAGGGCGCGGGAGGCTTCCTCGATCTGGTTTTCCGCCATGCCGCCGATGCGGGCGATGAGCTTCAGGAGTTCGGCGAGTTCGCGATCCAGGACCTTGGCGGTATGGGGTTCGTTGAGGTTGGTCATGGTGTCCTCGGACAAGGGTCAGGGGGAGCGGGTCAGGCGGGGCGGCCGATGCGCTGCTGCGGCGCTTCGGTTCCCGCGGTGGCGGCGGCGGCGGCGGGCAGGTAGGCGGTAAAGACGCTGCCGAGGCCGAGCGAGCTGTCGATGGTGAGCACGCCGCGGTGGCGGTTCATCACGTGTTTGACGATGGCGAGGCCGAGCCCGGTGCCGCCCATCTTGCGCGAGCGCGCGGAATCGACGCGGTAGAAGCGTTCGGTAAGGCGCGGAATGTGTTCCTGGGCGATGCCTTCGCCGCGGTCGCGCACCGCGACGGCGACCACCGGGCCCTGGGCTTCCTTGGGCATGTTCACCGGGCCGCGCTCCAGCGCGGCGATGGAGACGGTGACCTCGGTATCCGGCAGGGTGTATTTCACCGCGTTCTCGATGAGGTTCTGGAACACCTGGGTGAGTTCGTCCGGCTCGCCGCGCACCGCGGGCAGGTTTTCCGGGGCGGCGACGGCGAGGGTGACGTTGCGCGCCGCGGCCTTCTGCTCCAGGCCCTCGATCACCGAGGCGATGACGCGGCGCACGTCCACCGCGTGCGAGGGCTGGGTGTGTTCGTTGAGTTCGATGCGCGACAGCGACAGCAGGTCTTCGATCAGCCGCGCCATGCGCGCCGCCTGCTCCGCCATGATGCCGAGGAAGCGTTCCCGCGCCTCGGGGTCGTCGTGGGCGGGGCCGCGCAGGGTGTCGATGAAGCCGATGAGGGAAGACAGCGGCGTGCGCAGCTCGTGGCTGGCGTTGGCGACGAAGTCGGCGCGCATCTGTTCCATGCGGCGGATCGTGGTGATGTCGTGGAACGAGATCAGGATCGCGGCGTTGCCGGCAAGCTCGCCCGGCAGCGGCCGGATGCTGACGATGAAGCGGCGCTCCACCGGAATCGGCAGGGAGAATTCCAGCTCTCGGCCGCCGCTTTCGATCTGGTCGATGGCTTCGAGGATCGGCGGGTGGCGCACCAGGCCGGAGACGTCGCGCCCGGTGAGGCTGCGGCCGAAAAGCTCGCGCGCCGCCATGTTGGCGCGCACCACGCGGTGGTCGGCGTCCAGCATCACCACCGCGTCGGGCAGAGCGTCGAACACGTCTTCCATGGAGCGGGCGGAGCGGTCCGAGGCGGCGAGCGCGCGGCGCATTTCGCGGCGCATCTGGGAGAGCGCGAAGGCGGCGGCGGCGGCGACGCCGTGGGTGCGCATTTCCGGCGTCGGCGGCGCGGCGCCCTGGGCGAGATCCTGCACGAAGCGCAGCAGGCGGGAAAGGTCGATCATCGCCGCCAGCGCCAGCACCGCGGTGGCTGCGGCGGCGGCGAGAAAGGCGATCCCGGCGTCGGCGGCGCCGAGGCGGCCGAGCGCCGCCAGTGCGGCCAGGACCAGGGCAGAGGGGGAGAGCGCCAGCGCATACCAGCGCAGCGCGCGGCCCAGCACCGAAGGGCCGCCTGCGGCCGGGGCCGCGGGCGTCGTCTCGGGGGTCGGTTCCGTCGGCTGTCCGGACGGCCGGTCGCTCATGGTGCGCATCGTCCCGCGTTGTCGGGATAGTCCATCCCGGGGAAAAGTATGCCGCGCGTTTCGCGAAGGTCAAACCCGCAAGATGGCTGGGCAGTCTCGCACGGCTGTGCGGCTGCGCCGATGACGGTTTTTTGAAAAACGAAACGCGGCGGGGGACGCCCGCCGCGTTTGCAGATAGGGTTTTTGCCGCGTTCACTCCGGCGCGCACAGCGCGATGGTGTGGGTGAGCCGCGCCGCCAGGGATTTGCGGTAGACCTCGACGTCGGCGATCGGCTTCTGTGCGACGCCGCTTTTCATCGCCGCCTCGGCGACCGCCACCGGCACCCGCGACATCAGCCGCGGGTCGAACGGCACCGGCAGAATGTACTCCCGCCCGAAGGCCATTTTCTTGCCGGAGTAGGCCGCGGCCACCTCGGCCGGAACCTCCTCGCGCGCCAGCAGGGCGATGGCCGATGCGGCGGCGAGCTTCATCTCCAGATTGATCGCGCCGGCGCGCACGTCGAGTGCGCCGCGGAAGATGTAGGGGAAGCCGAGCAGGTTGTTCACCTGGTTCGGATAATCCGAGCGCCCGGTGGCGACGATGGCGTCGTCGCGGACCGCGTGCGCCTCCTCCGGGGTGATCTCCGGGTCGGGGTTGGCCATGGCGAAGATGATCGGGTCCTTGGCCATGGATTTCACCATATCCTGGGTCAGGGCCCCCTTCTTCGACAGGCCGAGGAAGACGTCCGCCCCCTTCACCGCTTCGGCCAGGGTGCGCAGCTCGGTCTTCACCGCGTGCTTGGTCTTCCACGGGTTGAGGTCGGAACGCCCGCTGTGGATGACGCCCTTGGTGTCGATCATCGTGACGTCGGTGACGCCCATGCCCTTGATCAGCTCGACGCAGGCGATCGCCGCGGCGCCCGCGCCGCTCACCACCACCCGGGTCCCGGCGAAGTCGCGGCCGGTGAGGAAGAGCGCGTTGGTCAGGCCGGCAAGCGCGGTGATCGCGGTGCCGTGCTGATCGTCGTGGAACACCGGGATGTTCATCAGCTTCTGCAGGCGTTCCTCGATGACGAAGCACTCCGGCGCGGCGATGTCTTCCAGGTTGATGCCGCCGAAGGTCGGTCCGAGGTAGCGGACACAGTTGACGAAGGCGTCGGCATCCTTGGTATCGACTTCGAGATCGGTGGCGTCGACGTCGGCGAATCGCTTGAACAGCACCGCCTTGCCCTCCATCACCGGCTTGGAGGCGAGGGCCCCCAGGTCGCCGAGGCCGAGAACCGCGGTTCCGTTGGAAATCACCGCGACGCTGTTGCCCTTGATGGTGTAGTCATAGGCGGTGTCGGGGTCGGTTTCGATAGCCAGGCAGGGGGCGGCAACCCCCGGCGAGTACGCGAGCGAAAGATCGCGTTGGGTGGTCAACGCCTTGGTCGGCAGAATCTCAATCTTCCCAGGGCGGCCCGTTGCGTGCAAGGTGAGGGCGGCGGTGTCAAGTTCGGTTTTTTTGTCGATCGGTTTGTTCATGGTATTGCTTTCGTCTCCTGCGCTGTGGCGGCGGTTACGCCTTATCGTTGTCGTGGTGGACTATGCGGAGGCCCCACAGGATACGGGGAAGCACCGTCTATATCATATTATTTGCAAAAGTGCTGGGGTTTTTGTGAAACTTAATTACGAACTAGGGCAGGGCTGCGTCCCCATTTCATATCTTTAGGGGTATTACAGTGAGAATGCGTCGCGTTACGAGGTAGACCGATGAGCCGGGAGATTACAGCCGAAACCACCCTTGAGGGCGTTACCCCCTTGATGCGTCAGTATTTGACCATCAAGGCGGAGAATCCGGGTTGCCTGCTGTTCTACCGCATGGGGGATTTCTACGAGCTGTTCTTCGACGACGCGGTGGCCGCGGCGGGCGCGCTCGACATCGCGCTGACCAAGCGCGGCACCCACATGGGCGAGGACATCCCGATGTGCGGCGTGCCGCACCATGCGTATGAGGGCTATCTCGCGCGGCTTATCCAGAAGGGCTTCAAGGTCGCGATCTGCGAGCAGATCGAGGACCCGGCGGAGGCGAAGAAGCGCGGCGCGAAGTCGGTGGTGGAGCGCGCGGTGATCCGCCTCGTCACCCCCGGCACCCTGACCGAGGAGGCGCTGCTCGACGCCCGCGCCGCGAACTATCTGGCGGCTTTCGGGCGGGTCCACGGCGAAATCGGGGCGGCGTGGCTCGATCTTTCCACCGGCGGCTTCTCCACCCGCGACTGCGATGCGGCGGGCCTGCCCGCGCTGATCGAACAGCTCGATCCCGGCGAGATCCTGGTCTCCCAGCGCCTCGTCGAGGACCCGGCGCTCTACGACCTGTGGGCGCGGCTGAAGCCGCGCCTCACCCCGCTGCCGGACAACCGTTTCGATAGCGAAATTTGCGCGCGCCGCCTCGCCGAGGCCTTCGGCGTGGCGACGCTGGACGGCTTCGGCGGCTTTTCCCGCGCCGAGATCGCCGCTGCGGGCGCGGCGCTCGACTATGCGGTCGCGACCCAGGCCGGGCGGCTGCCCCTGGTGCGCCCGCCGGTGCGCGTCGCCCGCGGCGCGGTGATGGAAATCGACGCGGCGACGCGTCGCAGCCTGGAGCTCACCCAGACCCAGACCGGCGAACGCAAGGGCAGCCTGCTCGCCACCATCGACCGCACCGTCACCGGCCCCGGCGCGCGGCTTCTCGCCGAGCGGCTGGCGCAGCCGCTCACCGGCCCGGCGCGCATCGCGCGGCGGCAGGACGACGTCGCCTTCTTCCTCGACCGCGCGGAAACCCGCGACGGCCTGCGCGCGCTCTTGCGCCGTTGTCCCGACGTCGCCCGCGCGCTCACCCGGCTTTCGCTCGGCCGCGGCGGCCCGCGCGACGCGCTCGCCATCCGCGGCACGCTTTCCCGCCTGCCGGAGATCAAGGCCCTGCTCACTCAGCCCGACGGCCTGCTGCCCGAGGGACTGCTGCGCGGCTATGCGGCGCTCGGCGACCACGGCAACCTGGTGGAGCGCCTGGAGCGCGCCATCGTCGACGAGCCGCCGCTTCTCGCCCGCGACGGCGGGGTGATCCGTCCGGGCTATGCGCCGGAGCTGGACGAACTGCGCGAACTGCGCGACGACAGCCGCCGCCTCATCGCCGCGCTGCAGGCCCGCTATGTGGAGGAGACCGGCGTCTCTTCCCTCAAGATCAAGTTCAACAACGTGCTCGGCTATTTCATTGAGGTGTCGCAACGAAATGCCGAACCGCTGACCGGGGACAAGGCCCGCTTCATCCACCGCCAGACCATGGCCAACGCCATGCGCTTCACCACCGTCGAGCTTTCGGATCTGGAAAACCGGGCGCGCGGCGCAACGGACAAGGCGCTGGCGCTGGAACTCAGGCTTTTTGACGATATCGTCGCAGAAGTGCTTGCCCACGCTCAGGAAATCCTCGCCGTAGGGCAGGCGCTCGCGGTTTTCGACGTGGCCGCCGGATTGGCCGATCTTGCCGCCGCGCGCGCCTACGTGCGGCCGAAAATAACCGACGACGCGCGCTTTATCGTGCGCGGAGGGCGTCATCCGGTGGTCGAAGCGGCGATTTTCGACCGCGATGGCGGAAAATTCGTCTCCAATGACTGCCTTCTCGACGAAAATGCGCGAATCTGGCTGATTACAGGCCCGAACATGGCCGGTAAGAGCACTTTTCTGCGCCAAAACGCGCTGATTGCCATTCTTGCCCACATCGGCTCCTTCGTGCCCGCCGACTCGGCGGAAATCGGGGCCGTGGACCGCCTGTTCAGCCGCGTCGGCGCCGCCGACGATCTCGCCTCCGGACGCTCCACGTTCATGGTCGAAATGGTCGAAACCGCCGCCATTCTCCATCAGGCGACGGAGCGCTCCCTCGTCGT
>JBFWJB010000181.1:0-6344 GCA_050253435.1 Rhodospirillaceae bacterium | reverse complement strand
TCGCCATCGCCCTGATCTCCGGCCAGCCGCCGTTCGCCGGCGCCGCCGCCGCCGGGCTGGTCACCGCCAGCCTGCTTGCGTTTTCCACCCGCGGCGGCGGCACCGGCATGGACGCCATCCTCGCCACCCTGGCGCACGTCGGGCTTGCCGCCGGGTTGATCATCCTGTCGCTCAACGGCGCCATCCGCTTCGACCCGATGTCGCTGCTCTTCGGCGACATCCTGGCGCTTTCCCCCGCCGACGTCGCCGCCACCGCCGCGACCTGCATCGGCGGCGGCGTGGCCCTCGCCCTGATCTGGCGGCGGCTGGTGTTCCTCACCCTGCACCGCGACCTCGCCCGCGTCGCCGGGCTGCCGGACCGCCTCTACGACATCCTCTTCCTCGCGGGCCTTGCGGGCTATGTGGCCCTGGCGATGAAGCTGGTGGGCGTGCTGCTGGTCACCGCGCTTTTGGTGATTCCCGCCGCCGCGGCGCAGCCCTTCGCCCGCACGCCGGAAGGCGCGGCGGTGAAGAGCGCGCTGCTCGCAGGCGGCGCCGTGCTGATCGGACTGATGCTGTCGTTCGCCTGGGACTGGCCCACCGGCCCCGCGATCGTCGCCGTCGGCGGCACGTTCTTCGCCATCGGCCGCATCGCCACGGCGCGGCGGCGCTGAAATCAGCGGGTGATCGCCAGCAGCGCGGTGACCAGGCTGAAGCTCTCCGGGCGGATATCCAGGGCGGCGCGCACTTCGTCCCCCGCCTCGGCGAGGAGATCGCGCAGCATCGCGACCTTGCGCGGCGGCGTGCCGATGCGCGCCACCCAGGCGTCGAAGTCCAGCACGGTTTTCCAGGAGCCGAGCACCGTGACCCGCGCCCCGAGAGTCTCTGCCATCGCCCGCCACTGCGGGATGCTGTAGTCGCGGACGTGCGAGGGGTCGCGCAGCAGCTCGATGGCCTGGAAGAAGGTGTCGACGCCCGGCTGCTCGAAGCCCATCGCATCCGCCAGCAGCATGCCGCACCGCCCGGAAACCCGCAGACATTCGCGCAAGCCCGCCAGAGGATCTGCCCAGTGGTGGGCGCTGTAGCGGGAGATCACCAGGTCGAAGGCGCCGTCGGCGAACGGCAGGGCCTCCACGTCGGCCTGCTGCGCCGTGAGGTTGGCGAGGCCGCGCTCCGCCGCGAGGATACGGGTCTGCTCCACCATCGCCGCGGTCATGTCCACCGCCACCACTTCCCGCGCGAAGGGCGCCGCCGCCGCCGCCGCGTGACCGCCGCCGCACCCGGCATCCAGCACCCGCGGCAGGCCGTACTCCCGCACCGCCCGGGCCATCGCGGCGAGATCGGGACCGCCCGCGTGCACCGTGCTGGTGCGGTAGTTCTCCGCCACTGCGCCGAACTGCGCTTCCACCTTGGTTTTCGCTGTCGTCATCGCCGTTCCTCCCTATCAGAGAAAAAACAGTCTGGATCTGCGGCGCACGGAGATTAAGCTAGTATATTATACTGGTATAAATTTCACCAGGGTGCGCCATGACACGCGTCGATACCGCCAAGCTGGGCGAATTCCTCAAGGCCTGCCGCCAACGCACTCCGCCGCATCAGGCAGGCTTCGCCGATGGCGGGCGCCGCCGCACCCCTGGCCTGCGGCGCGAGGAAGTGGCGCAGCTCGCCGGGGTCAGCGTCACCTGGTACACCTGGCTGGAACAGGGGCGTGCGGTGCGCCCCTCCCACGCCGCCCTGGAGCGCCTGAGCCGCGGCCTGCGCCTCTCGGCGGCGGAGGAGGCCTACCTCTTCGACCTCGCCGGGCTGGAGCGCCCTCTGCGCGCGGAACGCTCGGTGCCGCCTGCACTGATGCAAGGCATCGTCGACGGCTGCGGCGGCAACCCGGCGCTGATCCTCGGGCGGTATTGGGACTTCCTCGCCTGGAACGCCGCGGCGGACGACCTCCTCGGCGGGCTCTCGGGCCTCGACGGCCTGCAGCGCAACAACCTCGGCTTCATGCTGCTGCACCCGGAGGCGCGGCGCCGCACCCCGGACTGGGAGGACCGCGCGCAACGCCTCATCGCCGAGTTCCGCGCCGACTGCTCCCGCTATCTCGGCGAGGCGGCGTTCCTCGATCTGGTCAACCGTCTGGAGGCGGCGAGCCCCCTGTTCGCCGCGGTGTGGCGGGAACAGACGGTGCTGTCGCGCGAGGCGCAGCGCAAAACCTACCTCCACCCGCGGCGCGGCCTCCTCGCGTTCGAACAGGTCAGCCTGCTGCTGATGCGCCAGACCGACATCAAGCTGCTGATGTACCTGCCGGTTTAGGGCGTGGGAGCGCTGGAAAACCAAAACTTCGCGGAGGGTCGCGGACCCTCCGCACCTCCCATAACTTTTGGTTTTTGCGCGCAGCGCGATAGAGCCGTCACGCGGCACGATGCTGCCTGCCGCTTCGCGGCGGAAAACAAACGGGAGGTGCGGAGGGACCGAGTCCCTCCGCGAAGTTTTGGTTTTAATCGAACCTGCGCGGCGAGAACGGCGCGAAGGCTTCCGCGGCGGCGTTGCCTTCGACCACGGCGGCGAGGGCGAAGCCGGAGAGCGGGCCGAGCGTCCAGCCGAGATCGCCGAATCCCGCGGAAACCAGAATGCGTCCGCCCGCGGAGCCGAGGAGAGGCCGGGAATCCGGGGCCATCCAACCCTGCGCCACGGTGAGGCGGCCGCCCTCGTCGCGCCAGCCCGGCCCGGCGAGGTCGCGCCACAGCCGCACGTAGGAGGCGGCGACGAGATAGCGCAGGTCGTCGCCCGGCGCGCCGCCCAGGCGCTGCGCCCCGGCGGCGACGATGCGGCCCGGGCAGCGCTCCAGCCAGGCTCCGGACGCGCCATCGACGAGAATCTCGCAGGCTGTGGAAGTCTCTTCCCCTTCCGGCGCGGCGTCGCGCACCAGGCTGCGCTCCCGCCATGGCAGGCAGGCGGAGAAGCAGCCGCGGCCGCGCGGCCACACCGCCTCCGGCCCACCGTCTTCGCAACGCACCGCCCAGTCGAAACGCTTCACCGCGCCGCCGTCGACGATTTCCACGCCGTCGGCCTGCGGGCGCACCCGCTCCGGCCAGTGGCGCGCCACCGTCGCCGCGGTTTCCAGCTCCGCCTTCAGCGCTTCCAGCAGCGCCTCGGGGTTTTTCACCCGCGCCGCGGTGGCGCGCATGCCCCGCGTGTAGCGCGGCGACAGATAAGGGAAGCGTTCCGCAATTTCGGCGAACGTCACGTCGGCGAAGCCGCCGCCGTGACGCCGCCGCACATCGTGCGCCGCCCAGCCCGCGGCATAAGCGCGCGGCCCGCGGTAGAGCGTGGTCACCGCCGCCTCGCCGATCTCCACCGGCGCGATCGCGACCAGAGCGGCGAAGGCTTCGCGCGCCTGCGCCAACAGGGCCGCGCGCTCCGCCGCGATGGTCTCCACCGCCGGGGGGCGGCTGGCCGCCGCGGCGCGCAGCAGCCAGGCGGCGAACTCCGGCGCGAAGGCGGCGTGCAGGCCGCCGCGCACCGCATTGCCGAGCAGCAGGGCGGGAATCTCCATCGGATAGCCGGGCAGGGCCAGGGGTTCCGCCGCGAAAGTGCGCAGCACGCCGCTGCCGGGGTGGGGATTGGTGCGGTCGCCGCGATACCAGACGACGCGATGGCCGCGCCGCGCCAGCACCGCGGCGACGAACACCGCGCCCACGTCGCCGCCGATCACCGCCACGTCGCGGCATTCCGCCGCATCGAGAGGAGTCGCCAAATCCGTAAAGATCAATCCGTCACCCATTGCTTTCCCCATCCGGCGCTCACGCGTCCGGCCATTCCGCCGCGATCGCGTCGAACCGGCTGGGCGCGAAGGCCACCACCGGGAAGGCGAGGCCTTCCGCCGCCACCGCCGCCACCGCAAAATCCGGCCCCCGCCCCGCCGGGACGGCGGCGAGCATCGCCGCATCCGGCAGGGTCCAGGCCATGCCCATGCGCTGCTCCACGACGTGGGAAAGCATCCGCGCCACCGCCTCCGGCAGCCCCGCCAGCAGCACCCGCAGCGGCCGCGCGAACGGCGCGTAGACCGGCGTTTCCGCGCCGGAGAGCAGGCTCGACCGCTCCGCCGCGAGGCCGGCGATCTCCGCGGCGAAGTCCTCGCCCAGGCAGAGAATTTGCGCCAGCGCCGTATCCTCCAGCGCGCCCGCGTCGCGCGCGCCGCGCAGGCCGATTTCGATCAGCGCGGCGACAGCAGAAAGGCGCATGAACCCGGCGGAGCCCGCCGAGCCAGCGAACTTGTGCACCGCCGCGATGAGGTCCGGCAACTCCGCGAGAGGTGCGCCCGCCGCGGCGAATGCGGCGAGCGCCCGGGAGAAATCCTCCCCTCTCGGCCGCATCGACGCCACGTACCCTTCCACGACGCCCTGCAAACCATCGCTCATGCTTCCGTCTCCTCCGCATATCGGGCCCACAGCGCGCACAGTGTCGAAGCCAGGACGAGGGGGTCGAACGGCTTGCATATGCGTCCCGTGATCCCCTTTTCCGTCGCCGCGGCCTCGATGCGGCCGCTCATCAACACCACCGCCGGGCGTTCCTCGGGCGGGTGCGCGCGCAGCGCCGCCGCGGTTTCCCAACCATCCATGCCGGGCATCTCCAGGTCAAGCAGGACGATCTGCGGCCGCCAGGCGGCGAACTCGGCGAGGAAGGTTCGCGCGTCTCCCCAGGCGCGCACCTCCAGCCCGCCGAGGTCGGCCAGCGCGAAGCGGGCGATCTCCCGGATGTCGGGGTCGTCATCGACCAGGGCGACGCGGGAAAGCGAAGTCATCGGCAATCTCCGGGCGAAACCGCAGAAGGATTCGCATTTTGCAAAGCAAAATGCATCAGCCCACCCCCGGACGCCAGATTTTTCCGGACCGGTTTTTCCGCGCATCCGCCTGAAATCCCTAATAGCTTGTCGAAATTCGACTTTTTTCCTCACTGAAACAAATCGTGGCATCCGTCGTGCATGTCCCGGGCGGACCGTTTCAGCGAAGCGGAAGGAACAGCATGCACGGCGCACATGCCCTCGACGGGCCGGACCAGGCCGCCGATCTCGGCGACCCCCTGGAACATTATCCCCTGCCCGCCCTGCGCGCCGGCAGCGATGGAGCCATTCTCTACGCCAACCGCGCCGCGCGCCGCCTCGCCGCGCGCCTCTCCGGCGGGCCTTCCGCGCTGCTGCCCGAATACCACGACAAATACCTGGCCGCCGCGCTCGCCGAGCCCGGCGAGACCGTCACCGCCTGCGCCCGCTTCTACGATGCGGCCACGGTGCTGCAGTGGAGTTATGCGCTCGCCCCCGACGGCCACGGCGTGGCGATGTTCGCCGCCGACGTCGGCGGCTATGCCCTGCTTTCCGAATCCATCGCCGACCCCCAGAAAAACGCGCCTTCCGCCTACGACTCCCTGCTGCGCCGCTTCATCGAGCACGTGCCGGTGGCCGCCGCGATGTTCGACCGCGATATGCGCTATCTGCTGGCGAGCCGGCGCTGGCGCTCCGACTTCGGCTTCCTGCCGGAGCGCCTGGAGGGAAAATGCCACTACGACCTGGTGGATGTGCCCCCGGAGTGGAGGGAGCGCCACCGCCGCGCCCTCGCCGGGGAGGACATGCCGCCGGTGGAGATTTCTCTCACCCGCCCGGACACCGGACGCGTCGAGTGGATGATCACCCAGGCCCTGCCGTGGACCCGCGAGGACGGCCTGATCGGCGGCATCCTCATTTTCGCGCATATCATCACCGCGCGGAAAGAGGCGGAAGCCGAGGCGGAAAGCCGCCAGGCGAGCCTGCAGCATCAGCAGAAGATGGAGGCGCTCGGCACGCTGGCGGGCGGCATCGCGCACGAGATCAACTCGCCGATCCAGTACATCAGCGACAATCTGGGCTTCCTCTCCGGCACGATCACCGATCTCTCCGGCCTCGTTTCCCTCTACCGCGAGGCGCTTGCCGCATCCGCCCCGCCGCCGGAGATGCGCCTGCGCATCGCCGAGGCCGAGGCCGCCATCGACCTGCCCTTCCTCGCCAGCGAAAGCGGCGATGCGGTTGCCCAGGCTCTCTCCGGCGTGCGCGCGATCAGCCGCATCGTCACCGCGATCAAGACCTTCTCCCACCCCGGTCAGGCCGACCCCCTGCCGGTGGACATCAACAGCGTGATCCGCGACGCCGTTGTGGTCAGCCGCAACCAATGGAAGCCGGTGGCCGAGGTCGAGGAAGACCTGGACGATACGATGCCGTTGATCCTCGGCCACGGCGACCAGCTCGGTCAGGTGGTGCTCAACCTCATCGTCAACGCCATGCACGCCATCGAAGACGCCAACCGCGCCGGGCGCGGCCGCATCCGTCTGAGCAGCCGGGCGTG
>JBFWJB010000180.1:0-6350 GCA_050253435.1 Rhodospirillaceae bacterium | reverse complement strand
GACGCGGCCGCGCACCTCCACCTCGTGCCGGGTCTCCGGCGGCGGCGCCAGCCCGGCGCGTTCCGCCGCGGCGGCGGAGATCACCATCGGCACCCCCTGGTCCTTGGTCATGCTCTCCAGCCGCGCCGTGGTGTTGATGGTGTCGCCGATCGCCGAGACGTGGCGCACCGCGGGCGGCCCGATGTCGCCGACGATGGCGACGCCGAAGTGGATGCCGACGCCGATGCGCAGCGGGAACGGCAGTTCCTCCGCCAGCGCCGCATTCAGCCGGTCCACGCGGTCGAGCATGTCGCAGCCGCAGTCCCAGGCGTCGCGGCAGGCCGCCTCCTCGCCGCCCGCCAGCCCGAACAGCGCCATCAGGCCGTCGCCGGTGAAGGTGGCGTAATGGCCGCGGTGCGCGGTGAGCGCCGCCTCCATCTCGGTGAAGAACTGGTTGAGGATGAACAGCACGTCGTACGGCAAGCGGCTTTCGCCGAGGCGGGTGGAGCCGCGCAGGTCGATGAACAGGCAGGCCACGGTCTGCTCGCGCCCGGCGAGGTGCGCCTTCTGCCGCCCCTGACGCGCGGTGACGCCGGGCGGCAGCAGCGGCAGCACCGCGAGATCCGCATGCGGGCGCAGCTGACAGGCGAGCCGCACCCCCTCCTCCGCCTCGATGCGGCGCAGGGCGGCGGCCTCGCCCGGATGCGGCTCCGGCAGGGAGTCCGCGCCGTCCACCACCTTGACCCGGCAGGTGGTGCAGCGCCCGCGCCCGCCGCACACCGAGGCGTGCGGCACGCCGTGATCGCGCAGAACCTCCAGCACCGTGGCGCCGGGGTCCACCGGCAGGGTCCGCCCGCCGCTGCCGGCGAGGCGCAACATCGGCCCGCCGCGCAGCATCGCCTGGCGCGCCATGCGGTAGAGCAGCACCGTGGCGATCACCGCGCCGACCGAAGCCGAGAGCCAACGCCCGCGCGCCACGATCCATCCCCAGACCTCGGGGCCGACGCCCGCCTCGGCCAGCGCCATGCGCGCCTCTTCCGCATCCTGCACGCGGGCCGCGGCGGCCATGCCCCCCGCCACGTGCCCGGCCACCGAAAGCACCGGAATCAGAACCGCGGCGACGAGGAGGAACGGCGCATAGCGCGGGTACCACGGCTTGAGCTTGAGGTTGAAGTGAATGCCGATGCAGGCGTGCAGCCACACCACGAAGATCGCGCCGATGGTGGTGTAGGCCTTGGAAGGGAAGATCACCCAGTGAATCAGGTCCATGTCGAAGAAGTTGACGGTGGTGCCGTCCACCAGGCTGCCGATCAGGCCGAGGCTGACGTGTTCCGCCATGATCACCGGGATCGCCAGGCCCGCGAGGTACTGGGCGACCTCCATCGCCGACATCCGCAGGGTGCGCCGCCGCGCCAGGGCGACCATGGCGAGCCCCATGTGGGTGAGTCCCGAACCGATGAGCAGAATTAACCCGGGTACGGTCTTCCACGGCGCGGTGAAGATCGCCTGCGCCGCGACCGAGAGATCGACCGAGACGATCCCCAGGGCATGGTTGAGATAATGCCCGAGGACGTAGATGAAGAGGACGATGCCGCTGCCGAGGCGAAGGCGCGTCATCCACATCGGTTCAGCGCCTCGCCGCGCGGCAGGCGGCGATGAGGTCCGCCTCGTTGGTGGTGTGGATCACCTGGCCGTTCACCGTGACCCGGCCGTTTTCGATGCGCACGTTGGCCACCGTGGTCTTCGCCTCGTAGGGGCCGCGCGCATCGAAGCCCAGGCGCCGCGCCACGTCGAGCGTCACCGGAAATTCGATCACCTGAGGCGGTTCGATGCGCAGGGAGGGCTGCACGTCCGCCGGGGCCACCGGGCGGCCGTAGACGTCCACACCCGGCTTGTACTCCGCGCCGCCGGTGTTTTGCGCCTTCACCGCGCGGGCGCAGGGATCATCCGTCTGCGCGGTTGCGGCGGGCGCGGCGGCGGCGAGAACGAGGCCGATGAGCGCGGCAAACGCTGGGTTGAATTGCATACAAGCCTCCTTAACGATGAATCAAAATAACCCGGCAACTGAAATTTGTTCATCATTCTTGTTGAAACCCACAAAAAAATCCGGCACACTCCCTTTTAGCCCAAGTTTGAGGAGGACGGCCGCCGCACATCGTGGGTCCGGCGTTTCTCTTGATTACGCCAAGTTCAACTTCCCGGCAGGGTTCGTCACCGACCCTGCCGGTTTTTTTCGTCCGCCGCCATCCATGGCGGAGAAAGCCGCGCAATTTTCGCAAACACCGGGCATTCCGGGGCGTGCGCGCCGGGCAAATAGCCGATACTCATCAGGAATTCATTGACGATTTCACCGCCGACGAAGCGGAAGTGGGTCTTGAACAGCTTCACCCAGGCAGGCAGGTCCCGCGGGTGATGCGCCGCAATCCACGCGGCGAACGAGCCCGACTCGGCCTCTATATCGAGGACGGTCTGCGCATTGGCGATCGTTGCGTCGACTTTCAGGCGGTTGCGGATGATGCCTGCATCCGCCAGCAGGCGGGCGCGGTCCTCCGGCCCGAAGGCGGCGACGGCGGCGATGTCGAAACCGGCGAAGGCGGCGTTGAGGGCCTCGCGCTTCTTCAGCACGGTGAGCCAGGAGAGGCCCGCCTGGAAGATCTCCAGAGTCAGGCGCTCAAAAAGAACCCGGTCATCGGCAACGGGAAAGCCGTATTCACAGTCGTGATACGGCCCGTGCCAGGGATGACCGGGTGCAATATCGCAGTACCAGTTGGCCGGGGGAGCGGTCTCCCCCGGCACGGGTGGTTCGGCGTTCAGTCCTTGACCTCTTCGAGCTCGACCAGGGCGCCGTTGAAATCCTTCGGGTGAAGGAAAATCACCGGGTGGTCGTGCGCGCCGATCTTCGGCGGGCCGAGAACGCGCTTGCCGGCCTTCTGCATCTCGGCGGCGGCGACGGCAACGTCGTCGGTCTCGAGGCAGATGTGGTGGATACCGCCGTTCGGGTTCTTCTCGAGGAAGGCGGCGATCGTCGACTTCTCACCGAAGGGGTGGATCAGCTCGATCTTGGTGTTCGGCAGCTGCACGAACACCACGCTCACACCATGCTCGGCCAGATCCATCTGACCGGAGACATCGGCGCCGAGGACGTCACGGTACATCGCGGCAGAGGCGGCCAGATCCGGCACGGCGATCGCCACGTGGTTCAACCTCAATTTCATTCTCACTCTCCCAAGTCTAAATAGGCGGTTACACCCTTATAACCTGCACGTAGGCTACCGGCTTTTTGCCGGTTTCCGCGTACAACAGGCGTCTGACAGCGCGACGAACGGTTTCCTGAAGGACATCGTCTTGGCGACGATTTTTCACGGGCATTTGACGAATCGCATCCAGTGCGGCGTCAATTGCCAATTCGGCGATCGGTCCTTCTCTCCCCGCATCAAGCAGACCAGGCGCCATGATGGTTGGCGATCGCGGCAATTCCCCCTTGCCATCGACCACCAGGGTCACGACAACGCAGCCGTTATACATGATGCGCCGCCGGTTGCGAAGTATTTCCGAATCCCGGTCTAGGAGTCTGTTGCCGTCTAAGGCTAGGCGGCCGCTTGGAACCGTTCCAACCTTCTCCGGCTCGCCGGGGGCAAGGCGCACCACCACCCCGTCGAACGGCACGATAACCTTCTGAATCCCCACATTTTGGGCAAGCCGCGCGTGCGCCTCCATGTGCAGATTCTCACCGTGAACGGTCACCAGGGTCTGCGGCCGCAGCAGGCGGTAGAAGGTCTCCAGCTCCTCTTGCGCCGGGTGGCCGGAGACGTGGATGTCGGGAAAATCCCGCGCCGTCACCACCTCGACTCCAATCCCGGCGAAGCGATTCTGCACGTCGAGAACCGCGCGCTCGTTGCCCGGAATAACGCGGGAGGAAAAGATCACGGTGTCCCCCTCCCCCAGCTTGACGTTGGGGTGGGTGGCGCCCGAGATGCGCGCCAGCGCGGCGCGCGGCTCCCCCTGCGAGCCGGTGGCGATGAACAGGATGCGGTCGTCGGGGATGTAGCCCGCGTCGGCTTCCGAGATCAGGGGGCCGATATCCAGCGGCTGGCCGATCGTCTCGCACGCTTCCACCACGCGGTGCAGCGAGCGCCCGAGCAGGCAGACGTCGCGGCCCGCGGCGCGCGCCGCCTTGGCGATGCTTTCCACCCGCGCCGCGTTGCTGGCGAAGCAGCCCACAGCGACGCGGCCCTTGCACTTGGCGATTTCGCGGGTGAGCGCGGTGCGCACGTCCGCCTCGGAGCCGGAATGCCCCGCCACCTGGGCGTTGGTGGAATCCCCCACCACCGCCAGCACTCCGGCGTCGCCGATGGCGCGCAGCGTCTCTTCCGCCACCGGGCGGCCGAGCAGCGGGCCGGGATCGAGCTTCCAGTCGCCGGAATGCACGACATCGCCATAGGGCGTCTTGATGAAAAGCGCGCTCGGCTCCGGAATGGAGTGCGTAAGCGCGACGAAACGGATGTCGAACGGCCCGCAGGTGCAGGAGCCGCCCACCGGCACGGTCACCACCGGCGGGTCGAGGTCCGCCTCCTTGAGCTTGCCGTCCAGCATCGCGAGGGTGAACGGCGTGGCGTAGATCGGGCAGTCCAGCGACGGCCAGAGGTGCCCCACCGCACCGATGTGGTCCTCGTGCGCGTGGGTGAGCACCAGGCCGCACACCGACTCCTTGCGTTCGGCGAGGAAGGTGGGGTCGGCCATCAGGACATCGACTCCCGGCGTTGCGTCGTCGTGGAAGGAGATGCCGCAGTCCACCACCAGCCACTGCCCGTCGCAGCCGTAGGCGTAGAGATTCATCCCGATTTCGCCGACGCCGCCGAGGGGGACGAGAACCAGGCCTTCTTCAGGATCGTGAGTCGCCCAGGTCATGCCGCCTTCCCCGCGTTGCGGCGATAGATCAGTTCCAGGCCGCGCAACGTGAGGTCGGGGTCGAGATGCTGGATCGCCGAAGTATGGCGATGGAACAGGGGCGCCAGGCCGCCGGTGGCGATCACCGTCATCGGCGCGCCGTATTCCTCCCGGATGCGCACCACCAGCCCTTCGATCAGGCCGACATAGCCCCAGAACACCCCGGACTTGATCGCCGAGACGGTGGAGGAGCAGATCACCTTTTGCGGCGGCTCGATGGCGACGCGCGGCAGTTTGGCCGCCGCCATATGCAGCGCCTCCAGCGACAGGTTGATGCCGGGCGCGATGCAGCCGCCCGCATAGGCGCCCTCCGCCGTCACCACGTCGAAGGTGGTGGCGGTGCCGAAATCGAGCACGATCAGCGAGCCGCCATAGGTCTGATACGCCGCCACCGCGTTGACGATGCGGTCGGCGCCCGCCTCGTCCGGGCTTTCGAGCAGAAGTTCGATGCCGATATCGACGTTGGCCTCGCCCACCACCAGCGGCTCCACCTGGAAATAGCGCAGGCACAGGCTCTTCAGCGAATAGACGATGCCCGGCACCACCGAGGCGATGATCGCTCCCGTGATGTCCTCGCGCTTCAGCCCTTCCAGGCTCATCAACTGCGCCAGCCAGATGCCGAACTCGTCGGCGGTCTTGCGGGTGTCGTTGGCGGCGCGCCAGCTCGCCCGCAGGCGGCTGCCGTCGTAGACCGCAAACACGATGTTGGTGTTGCCGGAATCGATCGTCAGGATCATTTCGGTGTCGCTCCCGCCCCTTGTGTGCGGCGCTCTCAGCCGAAGAATACATCCCCGGCGTGGATCACGCGCTCGCCCTCAGGCAGCCCGGATAGCACCAGACCGCCGTCTCCGTCCAGGTTTTCGAACACCCCTTTGACGGTTTCTCCCGGCAGACGCACCGTGATCTCCTGCCCGAGACCGCGCGCGCGGGAGAGCCAGGCGGCGCGCAGGGGGGCGAACCCCTCCGCCCGCCAGCGCGCGAGCCAGGCGGAAAACCGCGCGAGAAACGCGGTCAGAACCGCCTCGCGGGAGACCTCCGCCCCCTCGCGGGCGAGCGAGGACGCGGGATAGAGAACCCCCTCCCCCGGCTGCCAGACGATGTTGACGCCGACGCCGACCACCACCGCCGCGGGCAGGTCGCCCTTCGGCAGGCAGCCTTCCAACAGGATGCCGGAAAGCTTGCCGTGCGCGCCGAGAAGGTCGTTCGGCCACTTGCACTTCACCGGGAGTTCGGGCGCCACATCGGCCACCGCCTCGGCGAGCGCCACCGCGGTGAGAAAGCTCAACTGCCCGGCCTCGGCCAGGCCGCACTCCGGCCGTACGATCAGGGAGAACAGGAGATTGCCGCCGCCGCTTTCCCACACCCGGTCCTGGCGGCCGCGGCCCTCGGTCTGCGCATCGGCCCAGACCACCGCGCCTTCCGGC
>JBFWJB010000179.1:0-6368 GCA_050253435.1 Rhodospirillaceae bacterium | reverse complement strand
TGATCGTCGAAACCCTCGACGCCCGCGACGCAAACGCCGCCGCCGGTCTCGGCGCGTGGTGCGGACCCGGGCAGACGGTGGCGCTCCTCGGCTCCTCCGGGGTCGGCAAGTCCACCCTGGTCAACACCCTTTCGGGCAGCGCCGCCGCCACCGCAGCCGTCCGCGCCGACGACGACCGCGGGCGGCACACCACCACCGCCCGCGCCCTGCACCGCCTGGAATGCGGCGGCTGGCTGCTCGACACCCCCGGCATGCGCGAACTGCAACTCGCCGACGCGCGGGACGGCCTGGACGAGGTGTTCGACGACATCGTCGCCCTCGCCCAAGACTGCCGGTTTTCCGATTGCACCCACAACGCCGAACCGGGATGCGCCGTCCAGGCGGCGATCGCGGCGGGAAGCCTCGACCCACAGCGCCTGGCGCGCTGGCGCAAACTCTCCGCCGAAGACGCCTTCAACACCGCGAGCCTGGCCGAACGCCGCGCCCGCGACCGCGCCTTCGGTAAAATGGTCCGCTCGGTGATCAAGGATAAAACCAACCCAAAATATCGCTGAGCACCACACAAGCGAAAGGGCGCTGAAAAGCGCCCTTATCGTATTTTAGATAAGCTGGAAGAATTCACTATTCCCCTGACGCCACATGGCGTCCACCAGGAAGACGCTTTATCCTTCCTTCTTTCATAAGCAAGCCCAAAATACTATAACTTAAATAATCTTTCGACCCACCGCCATAATCCGACTGCATACCAAGAAATTTAGCAACATCTGAATTTCTAACCCCATCGGGGTTTGCTTTCGCAAACTCCATAACAGAAGATTTTAACATATTTATAGATACTTGGGACTTTTCATAGCAGCCGTCAGGGACATTAACTTTAATACGTTTGCCAATATTCTCCGCATTGGGAACAACTCGATTGGTCAGCAACCCTCCTTTAGACCTTACGCCAAACGCCGAGATGAGTTCAGCTTCAATCTTCAACGCCTGCACCTCCGTCAGGTCGTCAGCAATAATCGTATGTATAACCTTATTATTTGATTCAATAATCTCCCTAATCACCTGCCCTTTCTCAGAGTCATCTATATTTGCCTGGTGCTCCCAGGCGCGGTTACCCGTTCCTTTCCCAATATAAAATGGCTTTGACGGTTTGCTCCTTGGGTCTTTTAGTGCGTAAACGTAAAATGGGTTCTGAGCCATGCTCGCTATCCGCCAACAGAAAACAGATGGACACAAAAAAACCGGGATACTCTCTTAAGAGAATTCCCGCATCAGTCGTCCAGGGTAAGTTTCAGTTGCTCCAGCCTGCGCCGGGCGAGGTCTTTCTCCGCCGCGTCGCGGTCCTTCTCCGCCTTGGGGCGGCCGAATTTGGCGCGGTTTTCCGCCGCCCGGCTTTCCTTCTCCGCACGCGCCTTTTGCTTGCGCGCCTGGCGCAGGTTGACCACCTCGGTCATGGCCGTCCCGTCTCCGCTCGAGGACCGATACGCTTCCAACCGCCCGAGCCTAGACGGACGGCCGATTTTCTCAACAAAAATGCGCCGCCTGGCGCTGCACGTTGACAAGCCGGGCCACGCCTCGCAAGATCGCGGCCTCACCTGGGGTGTCCCGGCAAGGGGCTGAGAGTCCGCTGGCCGCAAGGCGGCGCGGAGACCCGATGAACCTGATCCAGTTCATACTGGCGTAGGGATGGTGGTTGCCCTTCGGCCGTGCGCGGCCATGCCTTCGAGGGCGTGCTTTCTCCTTCCTGCCGGGACTGGGTTTCCGTTGCCGCAGCAAGGAGCCTCTCTCATGACCTTTACCCGAACCGCCGGTCCCGCCGTCCTGCTCGGGCGGATGCGCGAGGCCGCGCCGCTGGTGCAATGCATCACCAACTACGTGGCGATGAACGTTGCGGCCAACGTGCTGCTGGCGGCGGGGGCCTCCCCCGCGATGATCCACGCGCCGGAGGAAGCGGGCGAATTCGCGCGCATCGCCGCGGCGCTCACCATCAACATCGGCACCTTGTCCGCGCCCTGGGTTCCCGGCATGACGGCGGCGGCGGAAGCCGCAAACGCCGCGGGCAGGCCCTGGGTGCTCGACCCCGTCGCCCACTTCGCCACCGCCTTCCGGCGGCAGACTGCCGCCGATTTGCTGCAGCTCCGCCCCACGATCATTCGCGGCAACGCCTCCGAGATCATCGCGCTGGCCGGGGGCGAAGGCGCCGGCCAGGGCGTCGATAGCGGCGACCCGGTGGAACTGGCCGAGGGCGCGGCGCGGCGCCTGGCGGAAACCTGGGACGCCGTCGTGGCGGTCACCGGGCCGGTGGATTTCGTCACCGGCGGCGGACGCGCCGCCCGCGTGTTCGGCGGCTCGGAACTGATGCCCAGGGTGACGGCGCTCGGCTGCTCGCTCACCTGCCTCGTCGGGGCCTTCGCCGCCGTCGCGCCGGGGGAACCGCTCGAAGCAGCCATCGCGGCGCTCGCCGTTTTCGCCGCGGCGGGCAAGATCGCCGGGCGCGGCGCGGCGGGGCCAGGCTCCTTCGCCGTGCGCTTCCTCGATGCGCTGCATGCGCTGGATGCCCGCGCGCTCGAAACCGAAGCGAGGGTGGAGCGGCTATGACCGGCTTCGATCTTTCGCTGTATCTGGTGCTCGACCCCGACCTCTGCCGCGCCCACTCCATGGTCGAGACGGCGCGCCTCGCCGTGGCCGGCGGGGCCACCATGGTGCAACTGCGCGACAAGACGGCGGGCACCGCGGGCCTGGTGGCCACCGGGCTGGCGCTCAAGGCCGCGCTGCGCGGCACCGGGGTGCCGCTGATCGTCAACGACGACCTGGAGGCCGCGCTCGCCATCGATGCCGAGGGGCTGCACGTCGGGCAGGACGATCTTCCCGCAGGCGAGGCGCGGCAAAGGCTCGGCCCCGGCAAGATTCTCGGTCTCTCCGTCGAGACCGAGGCCGCGGCACGCCTGACCGACCCGTCGGTGGTGGATTACGTCGGCATCAGCCCGGTGTTCGCCACCGCCACCAAGCCCGACCACAAGCCGCCGGTGGGGTTTGCCGGTCTGGCCCGCATCGCCGCCGCCAGCCCGGTGCCCACCGTCGCCATCGGCGGGCTCAAGGCCGCGCACGTGGCCCCCACCCTGGAGGCCGGTGCCGACGGCCTCGCCGTGGTTTCGGCGATCTGCGGCCAACCCGACCCGCAAGCGGCGGCGCGGCAACTGGCCGACGCCATCCGACAATGGCGCGCGGCGCAATCAGGCAGGCCCTAGAGCCGTCCCCTCATTCCCACTCGATGGTCCCCGGGGGCTTCGAGGTGACGTCGTAAGTCACCCGGTTGATGCCCTTGACCTCGTTGATGATGCGGTTGGAGACGCGCGCCAGGAAGGCCATGTCGTAGGGGTAGAAGTCGGCGGTCATGCCGTCGGTGGAGGTGACGGCGCGCAGCGCGCAGGCATAGTCGTAGGAGCGCCCGTCGCCCATCACGCCGACGGTGCGCACCGGCAGCAGCACGCAGAAGGCCTGCCAGATCGCGTCGTAGAGCCCGGCGTTGCGGATTTCCTCCAGGTAGATCGCATCCGCCTTCTTGAGGATGTCCAGCTTCTCGCGGGTGATCGGCTGCCCGGGAATGCGGATGGCGAGGCCCGGACCGGGGAACGGGTGGCGGCCCACCATCTCCTCCGGCAGGCCGAGCTCGCGGCCCAGCGCGCGCACTTCGTCCTTGAACAGCTCGCGCAGCGGCTCCACCAGCTTCATGTTCATGCGCTCGGGCAGGCCGCCGACGTTGTGGTGCGACTTGATCGTCACCGAGGGCCCGCCGGTGAACGAGACGGATTCGATGACGTCCGGGTAGAGCGTGCCCTGCGCCAGGAACTCCGCGCCGCCGATCTTTTTCGCCTCTTCCTCGAACACGTCGATGAAGGTGGCGCCGATGGTCTTGCGCTTCTTCTCCGGGTCGGTCTCGCCTTCGAGCTTTTCCAGGAACAGGTCCGAGGCGTCGCGCGTCACCAGCCGCGTGTTGAAGCGCCGCCCGAACACCTCCTCCACCTGGTCGCGCTCGCCCATGCGCAAAAGGCCGTGATCGACGAACACGCAGGTCAGCTGGTCGCCCACCGCCTCGTGGATCAGAGCGGCGGCCACCGAGGAGTCCACCCCGCCGGAAAGGCCGCAGATCACCCGGCCCTTGCCCACCTGCTTCCGGATCGCGGCGACCGCCTGATCGCGGAAGGCGGCCATCGTCCAGTCGCCCTTGCAGCCGCACACCCCGTGCACGAAGTTGGCGAGCAGCTGCGCGCCGTGCGGCGTGTGCACCACCTCGGGGTGGAACTGCACGGCGTAGAATTGCTTTTCCTCGTTGGCGATGGCGGCGAACGGCGCGCCCTCGCTGGTGCCGACCGCTTGGAAGCCTTCCGGCAGGCGGGTGACGCGGTCGCCGTGGCTCATCCACACCTGTTCCCGCGCGCCCGGGGCCCACACCCCGGTGAACAGCGCGCAGTCGCCGGAGACGGCCACATAGGCGCGGCCGAACTCGCGGTGGTCCGAGCCTTCCACCAGGCCGCCCATCTGCGTCACCATGGTCTGCTGGCCGTAGCAGATGCCGAGCACCGGCAGCCCCATGCCGAACAACCCCTGCGGCGCGCGCGGGCTGTCCTTTTCCGTCACCGAGGCGGGACCGCCGGAGAGGATCACCCCCTTCGGCGCGAAGGCGGCGATGCTCTCCTCCGTCACCTTCTGGAACGGGTGGATTTCGCAATAGACCCCGGCCTCGCGCACCCGGCGCGCGATCAGCTGCGTCACCTGGGAGCCGAAATCGACGATCAGAATCCGCTCGCTCATGGCGTCTCGTCCCCTTCCTCTTGCGTTGCCTCGGCGCGGCGCATCACCGCAACGAAAAACCCGTCCGTCCCGTGCCGCCCGGGCGTGAGATTCAGCGTCTGCATCTCCGCGAACGCCGCAGGCACCGGCCCCGCGCTTTCGGGCCACGCCTCCGCCACCGGCACCAGGGAAAACTCCGCATGCCCCGACAGAAAGTCTTCGACCCGTTCGCGGTTTTCCTCAAGGAAAAGCGAACACGTGGCATAGACCAGCCGCCCGCCCGGCCGCACCAACCGCGCCGCAGAAGCCAGAATGCGCCCTTGCAGCGCGGTCAGTTCCGCCAGTCCTTCCGGCGAAAGCCGCCAGCGCGCATCCGGGTTGCGCCGCCAGGTGCCGGAGCCGCTGCACGGCGCATCCACCAGCACCCGGTCGGCGGTGCCCTTGTGGCGCTTCACCCACTTGTCGGTTTCGCCCGCCAGCACCCGGCGCGTCACGTTGAACGCCCCGGCGCGACGCAGGCGGATGGCGGAACGGTCCAGCCGCGCCTGCGCCACGTCGCAGGCGATCAGCCGACCCGCGTTCTTCATCGCGGCGGAGAGCGCAAGCGTCTTGCCCCCGGCCCCGGCGCAGAAATCCACCACCGTCTCGCCGGGCTGCGCATCCGCCAGCAGCGCGGCCAACTGCGCGCTCTCGTCCTGCACTTCCACCCAGCCTTCGGTAAATGTCTTGGTCGCCGCCACGTTGGCGCGCTCGCGGCAGCGCAGGCCCAAGGGCGCAAACCGCATGGCGTCGGTCGCCACGCCCTCTTCGGCCAGGCGCGCCGCCGCCTCTTCCCGCGTCGCCTTCAGCGTATTGACCCGCAGGTCCACGCTCGCCTCGGCGCGCGCGGCGGCGATCTCCACCTCCGCCGCACCGGCGTAAATCTCCTGGAAACGCGGCCACAGCCATTGCGGCGTCTCCGCCCAGGCCCAGTCCGGGCGCTCCGCAAGCTTCGCCTGCTTTACCGCCTTCGCCCAGTCCTGCTCCCGCGCCGCAAGCTCGGCAGGCGCATAGTTCTGCCCGTCGAAGAGGGCGAGATCGGCCACGCCCGCGGCCTTCTCCCGCACGCAAAGCGCAATCGCCAGCCGCCGCCCCGCCTCGGCGCGCACCGCCGCGTCGGTCAGGTTGCGCCCGTCGGCCAGCGCGCAATCCGCAGCCAGCCGCGCCCGGCTGCGCATCAGGGTCCAGAACAGGTCCGAAACCGCGCGCCGGTCGCGCGCGCCGATGTAGCGCCGCTCCCGCAGATAATCGTGCAATACCCGGTCCGCCGGACGATCCTCTTCCCGCGCCCGGTCGAACGCCTCGATCGCCGCCTGCAACCGCCCGCCCGGTGTCATGGCGTGCCTCCTCTACAACCAGGCCGGGGCTCCGCCCCGGTCCCCGCGAGGGGACTCGGCCCCCTCGACCCCATTATGACTTGCCGGAAGGCGGGGGTTATACCCCCGCCTTCCGGCAAGTCAAGGAGAGGGTTCCATGGGCCCGCGGCCCCTGGTGGGGTCCAGGGGTGAAACCCCTGGCCTGCGTGCACGGTGCACCCCATC
>JBFWJB010000178.1:0-6512 GCA_050253435.1 Rhodospirillaceae bacterium | reverse complement strand
CCCTTGAACAAAAAGAATCCCTCGCGGTCGAGCCACTCCACGGCCTGAATCTTCTCCACCTTGCCCGCATACGACAAAGGCTTGCCCAGGCGCTGGCGCACCCGCTGCAAGCCTTGTTCCACCAGCGCATTGGCGCTCGGCGGCGCGGCGGAGGCGGATGCCTCCGCCTCCGCCGGGGCCGCGCCCCCGGTCAACTGCGCCACCAGCGCCTGCAACTGCTCGGCGCGGGACAAATCGTAATGCACCGCCAGAAAAACCTCGGGCGCGCCCGCAGCCCCCGCCCCGGCGACCCGCGCCAGGGTGGAGCGCAACCGCCGCCCGCCGGAAGAAACGCTGAAATATTGCAGGGAAGCCGCCGCCCCCGGACGGCAAATCTCGGAAATCGCGGCGGCATCCGCCGCCAGCGCCGCAGACCCCTCGGCCAGCCCGGCAACCTCGCCGTTGGCCGCGCAAACCGCACGCGCTGCGCCGCCTTCGCCCGCCAGGGCATACAAGACGATGCAGTAATCCCGCCCCAAAGCCTCCGCCAAACCGGAAACCATGGAGACAAGACTCTCTATCCCGAAAAGCAGATTCGGGCCATGACCGTCCGTTTTCTCGAGCAACTCTGCACCGGATTCGTATTGCGGCAGATGCGCCCCCTAAGCAAAAAAACGCTAACTTTCCGCCCCCGCGCGAGTCAAGAAACTTCCATCACTTTTTTGACCGCATATCACTTTTCTGTTGGCTCCCTCCCCCCGCCGCGCACAAAAAAGCGGGCCTCCGCCCGCTCCAAAACCAGGCCGGGCTCCGCCCGGACCCGCGAGGGGACTCAGCCCCCTCGACCCCATAACTTCAGAATTTCTCCTCTTCCAACACCTTACCCAGCATCAAGACCGCATACTCCCTCGCTCAGCACAAAAACTAGAATCATCCACTTAGCACCCATATCGGCGCATTCATTATTACCATATTTGCCAGGGGAAATTGGGGCCTTTAAAAGAAAAAATGCTCCCATTACACCCCCCCAAACTATTTGGCATAATCTAGTTAGCATAGATTCTATTATAGCACATCTATTTATCGATCAATCCGAATTTCCACAGACTACAAACGACATCCATTTGTGAATTATGCTTCTTATTTCCTGCAATTTCTTTCCATATTTTATTAGGCTCATTGCACGAATCTGGTCTGTGAATCAAATAATGTATAGCATCTATAGCATGCTGTTTATTCAAAACTGATTTAGTATATGTACCTCGAGGTTTCTTCTCCACACAAATTACAAGACCTTCCTCACATAAACCGAGGAACGCGCTGCGAGGACACCCCTTTTCTCGAACACTTTTTTGGGGCGTCATTTCAGAGATCGCTAAGTCCCATGCCTCTGGTGGTTTGATATCACACTTTTTTATTAATTCTACGGCACGTAATGCGGCTCTTCCGAAAGCCTTCATTTTGTCCCTCTCTTTCGAATAGCATCCGGCCGAAAATCATAAAAATTTGCAAGAAGTCGTTGTATAGGGCCTATTTCCCAAAAATCATCCGAGTCACATCCGTCGGCGCGTACAAGCTCGTTATGGCACATCACATCGAGGATGGAGAGCTTCGTAGGTTCGTCTTCCTCGATCTTCAATCGGCGCTGTGTCCAACGCCGGAGATCATCGTCTGTCGGCTCAGCTGTGTCGATGATCTCGGCTTCCAAGGTTTTAAACCGCTTCGACAAATCCTGGTGCAGATAGTGCTTTCGGGCACACCCGAGGATGAGCTCCAATGCCGATATGATCGCTATGGCAGACGATAGACAAATCGGCGCGAGCTGCCCACCAATATTGGTGAGCAGCGTAATTACAGCGCCGCACCCACCAGTGATATTCACAAACGTTGCGAATCCGGAAAAAATACCATGCGTTTCACATCGATGGTTATGGTAACAGATAGATCGACGAATGCCGAAAAGCAGCTTGTGAATACCGTCTTCAATTTCTGCCATTTACTTTTTCTTTGTCGGTGGAGGAACCGTGTCAGTAATACCAGGAGCCTTTTTAACCAAGCTCCCGCTATCACGAAACGGCGGCCTACTTGGCTGTGGTTTCGGTACTGGCCCTTTGGGCGCAGGCGTCGGCGTTTTAGGTGTAGAAGGCCCAGGCTTTTTCTCAACCATTTCAACCTCGTGAAAGATGAAGGGTTGGAAGATAGGATATTCTCGCCTTAAACGGGAGTCCATACGGCATCATGCGGCATTAACATTACACTGTCCAAAAATGGGCGATCTGCTTCTAACCCTCTTGCGCGAAGCGCTGTAAAACTACCGCTGACCTCGGCTCGGGCGTAGAGGAGTTGGCGTGAAGGGACAGTTATGGGATGCAAGGGGCCGAGCCCCTTGCCGGGTCCGGGCAGCGCCCGGCCTTGTTTTGAGCCGTTCCCCGCCGGGGCGAAATCACCCCCCGATCATCACCGTCGGGCAGCCGGTCACGATCGTGCCGCCGTGGGCGGTGGGGTCGCCTTGTCTGGCGGCGGGTTTGCCGCAGATCATCACGGTTGCCGAGCCTTTGACGATGGCATCGGGCGGGCCGGTACAGATGCAGGAATCGCCGACCACCGCGGCGGGCAGGCTGCCGATCATCACCGTGGGCGCGCCGGGGCCGATGATCGGGCCGCCGACGTGGGGGATGGGGGGCATGCCCGGCGTCGTCATCGGGCAGGTATGCATATCGGTAAGCCGTGCTGCGGGGGGCATGGCGTTTCTCCGCTCAGTTGATGAAGACCATGGCGCCCTTGACCGTGGTCTCGCCGCTTGCGGCGAGTTTCGCGCTGGCGCTGCCGGAGAGTTCCGCCGTGGTTCCGGCGGTCGCGGAGAGGCTGGTTTTCGCGGAGAGGGTCAGGTTGCCGCCGATGGCCGCGATCTCGCCCTTCGCCTTGAGGTCGAGCCTGCCGTCGGCGGAGAGGGAGATGTTGCCCCCGGCGTGAAGCTTCAGGTCGCCTGCGCTTTCCAGGCTGATGCCCGCGGCGTCGAGGGTGATGCGGTTGCCGTTGCCGTCCGCGACGGAGACGGCGTCCGTCCCATCGGTGATGACGATCCGGTTGCCGCCCGGCGTGAGGATGGTCAGCGCCTTGGTTTTGGTGTCGTAGGCGAACCCCAGGCCGGGTTCCGGCGTCTTGGGCGTCTCGGGTGTTGCGGGTGTATCGGGCATGGTCGGGCTTCCGGCTGTGCGTGGAGGAAAGGCCGGGAAAAGCGTATACCGCCCAGGCCCCCTCGGCAATCCGCCCCTGGTTTTCGCGCGAAGCGCTATGAAGTTATGGGATGCAAGGGGCCGAGCCCCTTGCCGGGTCCAGGGCGGCGCCCTGGCCTGGTTTTCACTCTTGCCGATACACTTTGATACACTTTTCCGGCGACAGTTCTTCCCCCTCTCGTTCGTCCCTCCACAGGGGCTTTTCCATTCTCCGCCCCCTGACTTGTGAGAGGAGAAAAACATGACGAGCATTTCGTCCACGGACGCCTCGTCGCAGTCGCTGCTGCTGCAGCTGCTGCAACAGATGCGCGCCGAGGCGAGCCAGACATCCACGACCACGAGCTCGTCGTCGGATTCGACATCGACGAGTTCTGCGATCGGCGAGTTGTTCTCGTCGATCGACAGCGACGGCGACGGCGCGATCTCCGCAACGGAGTTTTCGTCCTTCGCCGACCAGTTCGCCTCCGCCACCGCCTCTTCGCTGATCTCGGCGCAGGACGGTGCGGCGACCGGCGAAACCGGGGCGAGCGCCTTGAGCTTCGAGGATGTCGACGCCGACGGCGACGGATCGATCAGCGAAGACGAACTGGCGGATGCCCTGCCGCCCCCGCCGCCGCCCGCGGATGGCGGGATGACGGCATCGGTGTCCGATCTGTTCGCGTCGATCGACACCGACGGCGACGGCACGATCAGCGAGGATGAGCTCGACGCCGCGCTGGCGGCCCTTGGAACCGATACCGGCGAAGCGGCTGCCGAAACCGCTTCGGGCACACCCTCCTCCTCCGCCGCCTCTGCGGGCGGTGCGGGTGCGGCGGGCGGATCGAGCGAGACCTACGACCCGCTCGACACCAACGAGGACGGCGTGGTTTCCGCCGCCGAACGCGCCGCTGCGAACGGCACCTCGGTGTCGGCTCTGTCGAGCAATCTCAGCAGCGTCACTTTCGGGGCGCTGCTCGACGACATTGCGGCCTGAAACCGGAAAGGCGGGCTCCGGCCCGCCTTCCCTCATCCCCTGAACGCGAACGGAACGGGAACGCTTGCCGTTTGGCCTCGGGCCGGGCATCATCGGCGGGCGATGAGCCCGTACCCTGTTTTCAGCGATCCGGAGTTTTGTGGATGAGCCGCCGCGTGGTGTTGCCGCGCGCTCCGGCGTTGGCCGTCACCCTGTCCGGCCTCGCCTGGATGGATGCGGAGGGGGAGGTCGCGTCCCCCGCTCCGGCGGAGGCGGCGCGGCTGTGGAAGGCCGCGCCCGCCTACGTGTGCCATCGGGTGTGGGTGGCGCAGCGCCTGGGGTGCGAGCCGCCGGAGGCCCTGGACCTGCTGGAGCTGTTCGCCTTCGTCTTCCCCGCGCAATTCGCGGTGCCCACGGTGGCGGGCCTGGCGGATGCGCTGGAGCTGCCGCCGCCGGGGGAGGACCCGGCGGAACAGGCGCTGTGCCTGCTGGATGCTGCGCGGGTTCTGCTCGGCACTCTGGCGCGCCTGCCGGACCGGCAGCGCCTGCGCGCCAAGGACACCGCGCTGCCGATGGCGAAGGGCGGCTGGCCGTGGGGCGCGGCGGTTCTCGACGCACTGACCGAAGAGTCGGACCCGCCGCCGCCGGAGGGCGCGCGCGGCCTGCGGGTGTGGGAGCGGCTGAAGGAATGGGAGGATGCGGGCCCGCCGCCGCCCGCCGGGTGCGAGCCGGTGGGCGAGGCGGAAACCCGGGAGCGCCTGGCCGCGCTCTTGGGGGCGGATGCGGAGCAACGCCCCTCGCAGGCGGACTACGCCGCCGGCCTGGCGCACGGCTTCGCGCCGCGGGAGGCGGAGGATTCCCCCAATGCGGTGCTGGCGGAGGCAGGCACCGGCGTCGGCAAGACCCTTGGCTACATCGCTCCCGCGAGCCTGTGGGCGGAGAAGAACGGCGGCCCGGTATGGATCAGCACCTACACCCGCAATCTGCAGCGGCAACTGGATGGCGAGCTCTCCCGCCTCTACCCCGACCCGGCGGAGAAGGCGCGCCAGGTGGTGGTGCGGCGCGGACGGGAGAACGTGTTCTGCCTCTTGAACCTGGAAGACGCGCTGGAGCGCGCGGTGCGCGCGCCGCGCGGCGTCACCGCGCTCGGCCTGGTCGCGCGCTGGGCGGAGGCGACGCGCGACGGCGCGATGATCGGCGGGGATTTCCCCGGCTGGCTGGTGCACCTGCTGGGGCGGCCGCGCACCGTGGGGCTGACCGACCAGAGGGGCGAGTGCCTGCACGCCGGGTGCGCGCACTATGGCCGCTGCTTCGTGGAGAAATCGGTGCGCCGCGCCCGGCACGCCCGCATCGTCATCGCCAACCACGCCCTGGTGATGGCGCAGGCGGCCTTGGGCGGGCTGGACGACAGCTTCGTGCCCAACCGCTATGTCTTCGACGAGGGCCACCACGTGTTCGACGCGGCGGATTCCGCCTTTTCCGCGCACTTGACGGGGCGGGAGGCGCACGATCTGCGGCGCTGGGTGCTGGGCGGCGAGGACTCGATGCGCGGCGGCGTGAAGTCCCGCGCCCGCGGCCTGCAGCGCCGCGCCGAGGAACTGGTGGCCGGTCATGCGGAGGCGGAAACGGCGCTTGCCGCGCTCGGCCGCGCCGCGCGCGCCCTGCCCGCCGCGGGGTGGGAATCCCGCCTTGGCGGCCGCACGCCGCACGGCCCGGTGGAGGCCTTCCTGCTGGCGGTGCAGGACCAGGTGCTCGCCCGCGCGGACGAGCCGGAGGGCCTCTACTCGCTGGAGACATCGCCCGCGCCGCTGGCGGATGCGGTGGCGGAGACCCTGCCCGCGCTGGACAATGCCCTGTTCGCCATCCTCGGCCCGGCGCGCGGGCTGGCGGCGATTCTGCGGCGGCGGCTCTCCGAAGAGGTAGAAAGCCTGGAGGCGGCGATGCGCCAGCGCATGGAGGCGATGGCCCGCACCCTGGAGCACCGCGCCCTGCAGGAGGTGGCGGCCTGGCGGGCGATGCTGAAGGACCTCACCGGCGCGACCCCGGCGGAATATGCGGACTGGTTCGGCATCGAGCGCATCGAGGGCCGCAACATCGACCTCGGCTTCTACCGCCACTGGATCGACCCGACCATCCCCTTCGCCCAGGCCTTGGGGGAAAGCGCGCATGGCATGGTGGTGACCTCCGCCACGCTGCGCGATGCGGGCGACGGGCCGGAAGGCGGGTGGGAGGCGGCGGCGCTCTCGGGCGGCGCGGGGCATTTCCCCACGCCTGCGCTGCGCATCGCCGTGCCTTCGCCCTTCGACTATGCGGCGCAGACGCGGGTGTTCATCGTGCACGACCTC
>JBFWJB010000177.1:0-6525 GCA_050253435.1 Rhodospirillaceae bacterium | reverse complement strand
CGGTGTCGGCCACCGGCTTGAACGCGGAGTAGTCGTAGTTGGAGCGCCCGGTGGCGTAGGCCATGTGCAGGTTCTGGTGCTGCCAGAGGACCGTGTAGCCGTCCGGACGGGCGCGCTTGACTTCCAGTTCGCCCATGCGGCCGCGCGCGCCGTCGATGTTGGTGATCACTACCTTGACCGGTAGGTACTTGGCCAAGTGCTTAGCGAACACCCGCGCCGACAGATCGCTGCCGCCACCCGGCTTGAAGGTGACGACGATCTGAATCGGCTTGTCGGGGAAGCTTGCGGCCTGGGCCCCGCCAACCATGGCGCACACGCCCATCACCGCACCTAAAAACAAACCGGCTTTTGGAAAACGCATATTAAAACCTCCCTTTTTGTGGCGGCCCAAGCAGGTATCGCCGGAAATTTTTTTGTTTTGCCATAATGCTGCCACATAAAGCACAGTTCAACAGAAACTTTGTAGGATTTGTCTTAATACCCTGTAGGATAAATCCTACATCGAGTAATTCTCTTGTTAATTTCTGATAAAGTTCCAGGAATATATTGATGATATCATCCGGTAATTTCTGAATAACCAATTCAGCATTCATGCTTTAATTCTCACTATCATCTATATGCGCGGCATATCCTGTCCGAATTCTTTCCATCCTCCGGATGATCCGAAGTGAAGAATGCTGCAATTTATACACAAGAGTCAATATAAATTATTTTATATAACATATTTTTAGTGTTATTTACAGGGGGCCACTCCTTTGGGTGGGCCCAGGCGCTTATTCGGACAGGAGACCGCTCTTGTAGGCGTAGCGCACCAATTCGGCGTTGTTCTTCAACCCGAGCTTGGCGAGCACGCGGGCGCGGTAGGTGGCCACGGTCTTGGGGCTCAGCCCCAACTGATCGCCGATGACGTTGATGCGCTGGCCGAGCGCGAGCAGGCGCAGCACCGTCGCCTCGCGTTCCGACAGTCCGGCGGCGGGCTCCGCGCCGAGGCCGGTAAGCAGATCGCCCACCAGTTGCTCGCTGACGAAGGTCTTGCCGCAGAGCACCACCTCGATGGCGCGATGCAGTTCTTCCGGCACCGAGCCCTTGGTGACATAGCCGTTGGCCCCCGCCTTGAGGGCGCGCACCGCATATTCCGCCGCGTCGTACATGCTGAGGATGAGCACCGGCAGCCCCGGCGCCACGGCGCGCATCTTGCCCAGGGTGTCGAGCCCGCTCTCGTCCGGCAGGTGCAGGTCGAGAATCGCCAAATCGAAACCGCCGGGGTCGGCGGAGAGCTGCTCCAGCGCGCCGCCGCCGGTTTCCGCCTCGGCGAAGACCGGCGGCGGCGCCAGCGAAGACAGGATGTCGATCACGCCCTTGCGCACCACCGCATGATCGTCGACCAGCAGAATCCTCATTTCTCCGTTCCTCCCTGCGCTCGCGGCAGGCGCACCAGCACCGTGGTCCCCTGGTTGGGCCGCCCCGAGACGGTCAGCCGCCCCTCGTAGGCGCGGACGCGCTCGCGCATGCCCATGATGCCGAGCGAATTGCGCGACCGCTTGGCGCGTTCGTCGATGCCGACGCCATTGTCGGCGATTTCCAGGCCCACCGCATCCTCCGCCGTGGTGACGCGAATGGTGACGTGGGTCGCATGGGCGTGGCGCACCACGTTGGTCAACGATTCCTGATACACCCGGAAGAGCGCGGTGGCACGGCCCTTGTCGAGACAGGAGTCGGGATTGCCGCCCTCCTTCTCGAAGCGGTAGTCCAGCCCCACCGAGCCCAGGAACTTGCGGGCGTGCCACTGCATCGCGGGCAGCAGGCCGAGCTCGTCGAGCTGCGGCGGGCGCAGTTCCTGCGAGATGCGCTGCACCGAGCCGATGGTGCGCTCGGTAAGGTCGCGCATCTCGCGGATGCGCTCCGCATGCTTGCCGCCCGGCCCCTGCCCGAGAATCGACAGCCCGATGTTGAGCGCGGTGAGATTCTGCCCGAGCTCGTCGTGAATCTCCATGGAGATGCGGGTGCGTTCGTTCTCCAGCAGGTTCTGGCCGTGCGCCGCAAGCTCGCGGTAGGCCTCGCGCGATTTTTCGAGCTCGCGGTAGGTCTGCTTTTCCGAGGTCACGTCGGCGCCCACCACCTGGTATTCCTCCACCGCCCCCTCGGGGCCGAAGATGGCGCGCCCCGTCCATTTGATCCAGCGCAGCGAGCCGTCGGCGGCGCGCACCCGCTCCTCGCCGTGGAACAGCGGCTCGTCCGGCGTGCGGCGCGAGATCGTCGGCAGCAGTCGGCGCAGGCGGACGGGCGGGATCAGCTGCGTCGCATCCATGCCCAGCACCTTGTCGCGCGACAGCCTCAGGAACGCGCAGATCGCGCTGTTGGCGTAGGTGACGCGGAAAAAGCGGTTGAAGCGCATCAGGTATTCGGTCTGGTCCTCGACGATGGCGCGGTAGCGCTGGCGGCTCGACTGCAGTTCGCGCATGGCGCGGCGGCGCTGCAGGATGTTGCTGAAGAGAATCAGCACCAGGGTGAGCAGGCTGCCGATCACCAGGGTGATGCCCCAGATGTAATAGCGGTACTGCCAGTAGAAGCTCTCCGGCTGGTTGATCACCACGCTGCCCTGCGGCAAAGCGGCGAGCGGAATGTTGAAGCGTTCGAGCTGGTTGTAGTCGAACATCGGCACGCTGCGGTTCTCGCGCTCCACTTCCTCCAGATGCACCGGCTCGCCGTTGAGCCGCCGCAGCGCCAGCCGCGCCGCCGCTTCGCCCTGCAGACGGCCGCTGGTGACGAAGCCGCCCACCACCCCCAGGCCGACGTAGTAGTCCCACAGCGAATAGACCGGGAAGGCGCCGTTGTGGCTGAGCAGGCGCACCGTCTCCGCCGGGGAGAACACCCGCCCCTTGCGATCGCGATGGAACGCCACGTCGATGATGATGGTGTTGGGCGGCAGGCGGGAGAGCTCGCGCTCCAGATCCTCGGCGGAATAGCCGACGAACTCGTCGAAGCGCACGTGGTCCTCGAACAGCGGGAAAATCCGCCAGAAACGCTCGAAGTCGTAGCGCGCCGCCGAGGACAGGTCGCTCACCCCGACCACCCGCTCGGTCTTGGGGTGCAGCGCCAGGGCGAGCTCGATGGTGCGGCGCAGGTCCACGTCCTCGGTGACGCCGACGATCCCCGCCGCATCCTTGATCGGCAGCTTGCGCGTCGCGTTGATCGCGCAGAACACCACGGGAATCCTGCCGAACAGGCGGTCGCGCCGCGCCAGGAGAAAGTTGAGCGCCTCGTCGTTGACCGCGATGATCACTTCCGGCTGTTTGTCGCGGTATTTCGAGCGCAGCAGGGTTTCGAAAAAGGGGTAGACCTGCTTGGTGTCGTTGCGCACCGCGTCCATGTATTCGACGTAGACCTCCACCCCCGGCTGGCGCTGCGCGAAGACGTGGCGGATCTCCTCGACGATGGAGTCGGTCCACGGATTGCCGTGGTGGTAGGAGGCGAGAACCAGAACCCGCCGCTCCGCCCCGTCGCTCGCGTGCGCCGCCGCGGGGGCGAACGCCGCAGCCAGCAGCAGCACGAGGCAGAGGCCGCGCGCCGCGCAGGCGCGGACGCGGCGGAGACCTCGGCGCGCTCCTGCGCATGGGGACAGGATCATCTCGATGACCGATTAAGCCGTTGCGGCGAAAAAGCGGGGGCGATTCTGTCGCACCGAGGCTGAAATGACCAGCCTGAATCGCCCCCGCCCCCTCCTGGTCAGGCGGTCCGGACGCCCTGCAGGAAGGTTTCGACCACAGAGCGCAGGGTCCCCGCCTCACGGGCAAGGGACTGCGAGGCGGAGAGCACCTGCCGCGAGGCCGCGCCGGTCTCTCCCGCCGTCTGGTTGACGCCGACGATGTTGGTGGCGACCTCCTGGGTGCCCGCCGCCGCCTGGGCGACGTTGCGGGCGATCTCGCGCGCCGCCGCCGACTGTTCCTCCACCGCCGCGGCGATCGCCGCGGAAACGTCGTTGACCTCGGTGATGCGGGAAACGATGCCCGCGATCGCGGCGACCACGTGCTCCGTCGCCTCCTGGATTCCGGCGATCTGACGCCCGATTTCCTCGGTGGCCTTGGCGGTCTGGCTGGCGAGGTTCTTCACCTCGCCCGCGACCACGGCGAAGCCCTTGCCCGCCTCGCCCGCGCGCGCCGCCTCGATCGTCGCGTTGAGCGCGAGAAGGTTGGTCTGGTTGGCGATGTCGGTGATCAGGTTGACCACGTCGCCGATATGGGCGGAGCTTTCGGCCAGCTCCTTGACGATGGCGTCGGAGCGCCTGGCTTCCCCCGCCGCCTCGCGCGAGGCACCGTTGGACTGCTCCACCTGGCGCGCGATTTCGGCGATCGAGGCGGAAAGCTCCTCCGCCGCGCTCGCCACGGTCTGCACCGAGGCCGAGGCCTGCTCGGTCGCCGCGGCCACCGCCTGCGACTGGCGGCTGGTCTGCTCGGCGCTGGCGGAGAGGCTCTGCGCCGTCTCATCCATCTCGACGCAGGCCTTGCCCACCACCTCCAGCACGCCGGAGACCTTGCGGTCGAAATCGCGGGTCATCTCGGCGATCGCCACGGCGCGCCGCTCGCGCGCCGCGCGCTCCTTCTCCGCCTCTTCCTGGAGCGTGCGCCGCGCGATCGCGTTGTTCCTCCACACCTCGATCGCCGCGGCGATCAAGCCGATTTCGTTTTTCCTGTCCTGATAGGGCACCTCTATCGCCGTGTCGTCATGGGCGAGCTTCTGCATCGCACCGACCATGCTGCGGATCGGCCGCACGATGGACGAGGCCACCCGCATCGACACCAGCGTGGCGAGAACGAAGACCGCGGCGGCGGCGGCGAGGCTGCGCTGCGTCGCGGCGGTGCGCTCCTGCACGAAGGGGGAGGCGTCCATCACCACCGTGACCGCGCCGATCGCCTTGCCGGAATAGTCGGCGACGGCGCGGGTGAGCAGCGCCAGCGACGCCGCGCCCGCATCGAAGGTGCGGATGTCGGCCTTGCCCGCCATCGCCGCGGCGACGGCCTCCGCCGGCAGCGGCGTCTTGGCGGCGCGGGTGTCGGCGAAGGTGGTGTAGCCGCCCTTGCCGTCGGCAAGCTGGAACACCACGTCCGCGCCGTTGTCCGCCTTGAAGCGGGAAAAGAACGTGTCGTCGAACTTCATGCCGAACTCGACGGTGCCGATGTGGATTCCGTCCTTCTCCACCGGCGCCACCGAGCGGATGCCCAGGCCCTCGCGGCCGGTCTCCAGGCCCTGCACCATATGTCTCTGCGCATTGCCCTCCATCACGGTGGCGCGCAGCGAGCTGAGGTCGTCGCCGAACTTCTCCGGCCGGTGCAGCCGCAAAAACGAGGTGGCGGGCGGCAGGTGAAACTGGAACTGGCTCACCCCGGCGAATTTCGCCAGATCGCGGAAGGGCGGCAGGAACTCCCGCGCCAGGGCTTCGCGGTCGTGCGCGGCGAACGCCGCCTGCACCGAGGGCTGCGCCGCCACAAGGCGGGCAAGCGAGGAACCAAGCCGGACCTCCTGGTGCATGCGGTCGCTGAGCAGCTTGTAGTACTGGTTCAACTGGCTGACTTCCGCCTGATCGACGATGGAAACCAGGGACGCCTGCAGCGCCACGTACATCGCCACCACCGCCGCCGCGGTGACCCCGACGATCGACAACCAGATCCACTTGAACAGGCTCAGATTCATTTACGACCTCTCCCTGCGGCCGTCGTTTCGACGGCGTGCCCGACCTCGTCTCTTTTTCCGGAAGGACGGATCACTCCGCCCGGCGGCGCGCCACCTGCTCGGCGACCAGTTTTTCCCCGGCCTCCAGCAGAGCTCGACCGGCTCGCCACGCGCGAGCGCGGTCTGTATCTCCTCGATCAGCGCGGCGGAGCGCGCGGCGACCTCGGCGACGCCACGCGCCTTCTCCGCCCGCCGCGCCAGATCGGCACGGGTGAGGTTCAGGTCTTCCTGAACCTTGCGGAGTTCGCGGATGGAACGCTTCAGACGCGCGCCCTCGAAGGCCAGACGGGCCTCGGTGGCGCGCAGGCTGACCCCGCTCGCCTCCATACGCGTCACCGCCTCGGCGATGCGCATCCGGCAGCGCAGGAAGGAGGCGGAAGACTCGCAAAGGGAATCACCGGCCGTATCGGCGGTATCGAGGCACGACAAGGCGAACGCGATGCGGCTACGCATCTCCTCGACCGCGGGGCCGACACGCCGCGCAAACGCAGGCGCCGCGCCGCTGCCGTTGGTGAATTGGTCCATTCTGTCCCCCTTCCGGGCGAATGCCGAAGGATGCGCGGCACAGCCCAAGGATATGGCGCGCCACAGGTGAGAGGTTTCTTTCCCCTGGGGCGATCTGTCTCATAATGGAAAGATTAAGTCAACGGAAATGTAAGTCTATATATAACATTGGGGCTGTCCCAGATAACTACCTGAGATAACGTTTAACCCATTGTTTCAATTGAGCCAATTGAGACACTGGGTCGCTGTTGTTGAAGCGCCACTCGCACTCCTTCAAAAATAGGTCGAAATGGG
>JBFWJB010000176.1:0-6571 GCA_050253435.1 Rhodospirillaceae bacterium | reverse complement strand
ACGGCGCGGAACGCTTCGCCGCCGATGCCGCCGCCGCAGGCGTGGACGGCGTCATCATCGTCGACGTGCCGCCGGAAGAGGCCGACGAAATCCAGCCGGTGCTGGCGAAGCACGGCATCGCCTTCAACTGCCTCTCCACCCCCACCTCCGACGACGCGCGCCTGCCCGCCATCCTCAAATACGCGGGCGGCTTCCTCTACTACGTCTCGGTGCTCGGCATCACCGGAACCGTCAGCGCCGCCGCCGATGCGGTCGCCGCCGCGGTTGCCCGGCTGAAACGCCATACCAGCCTGCCCATCGCCGTCGGCTTCGGCATCAAAACGCCGCAAGCCGCGGCCACCGTCGCCCGCGTCGCCGACGCCGCGGTGGTCGGCTCCGCGGTGATCGACCGCCTCGCCGCCGGGCTGGACGCGAACGGTAAACCCACAGCCCGGGCGGTGCCCGATACCCTGGCCTTCGTTGCCGACCTGGCCAAAGGCGTACGCGGCGCGCGGCAGGGGTAACACAAGAACTTCGCGGAGGGACTCGGTCCCTCCGCACCTCCCATAACTTTTGGTTTTTGCGCGAAGCGCGATAGAATCGTCACGCGGCGTGACGGCTTGATAGCCGCTGCGCGGCGAAAAATAAGTTATGGGATGCGCGAGGGGACCGAGTCCCCTCGCAAAGTTTTTGTTTTCCCAGCATGCCCGGTTTTTCGTACGATGCGCGGCTGGGGGTTCGGAGAGGCGCCGGGATATGAGTTGGCTCACCAATTTCGTACGGCCGACCTTGCGGCGGTGGATATCGCCGCGGGTGCTGCGCGAGGCGCAGTGGGTGACCTGTCCGAAGTGCGGGGCGACGGTGTTTCACCGCGATCTCGACGCCAACTGGCGCATTTGCCCGCACTGCGACCATCATTTGACCCTGTCCGCGGCGCGGCGGTTCGATCTGCTGCTGGATGCGGAGAGCTGGGCGCGCATCGAGATTCCCGGCGCGCCTGCCGATCCGTTGAAGTTCCGCGATGCGCGGCGCTATGGCGAGCGCTTGCGGGAGGCCGCGGCGCTGAGCCGCGAGGCTGAGGCGGTGGCGGTGGCGCACGGCCGCATCGACGGGCGCGGCGCGGTGATCGCGGCGTTCGAGCCGCACTTCTTGTGCGGCACTTTGGGCGCCGTGGCGGGGGAGGCGGTGGTGGCCGCCGCCGAGCTGGCGGTATTGCAGGATGCGCCGTTGCTGGTGGTCACCGGCAGCCAGGGGCCGCGCATTCCCGACGGGGCGTTTGCGCTGTTGCAGTTGCCGCGGGTGATTCTGGCGTTGCGCAAGGTGGCGGAGCGCAACCTGCCGCTCATCGTGGTGTTGGCCGACCCGGCGTTCGACCCGGTTTCCGAGGCGCTGCTGCAGCAGGCGGACGTGGTTCTGGCGGAGCCGGAGGCGCGGCTCGGCCCGCCGCCAGCCGATCCGTTTGCGCCGATGGATACGCCCGCGTTTCTTGCGCCGCGTGCGGGCGTGCTCGCCGCGGCGGAGGCGCGCCGCCGCGGCCGTATCGACCGCATCGCCGACCGCCGCGACATCAAGGCGGAGATCGCGGCGATTCTCGACATTCTGTGCCGTCCCTTCCCCTCGGCGACGATTCTCGCCTATCCGGGGCAGGAGGCGAAGCTGATCGACGCCGCCCCCGATGCTTGACGCGGTTCTCGACCGCTTCACGCGGCTGCATCCCAAGGTCATCGATCTTTCGCTCGAGCGCATGTGGCGGCTGCTCGCCGATCTCGGCAACCCGCAGCAGGCCCTGCCGCCGGTGATTCACGTCGCCGGGACCAACGGCAAGGGCTCGGTGGTGGCGACGCTCTCCGCCTTGTTCGCCGCCGCCGGGCAGCAGCGGGCGCACGCCTACACCTCGCCGCATCTGGTGCGCTTTGCCGAGCGGGTGCGCATCGCCGGGGCGCTGCCCTCCGACGACGGCCTGGCGGCGCTTCTGGAAGAGGTGGAGGCGGCCAACGCGGGCCGCGCCATCACCTTCTTCGAGGCGACCACCGCGGCGGCGCTGCTTGCCTTCGCGCGCGCCCCGGCGGAGGCCTGCTTGCTGGAGACCGGCCTCGGCGGGCGGCTGGATGCGACCAATGTGGTGGCGCAGCCGCGCGCCGCGGTGCTCACCGCCATCGCCTACGATCACCAGGACTTCCTGGGCACCACGCTGACCGAGATCGCTGCCGAGAAGGCGCACATCCTGCGTCCCGGCGCGCCCGCGGTGATCGCCGCGCAGCCGCCGGAGGCGATGGCGGAGATTCTGCGCCATGCGGAGGAAATCGGCGCGCAGCCGTGGCGGCGGGGAGAAGAATGGGAAATCGCGGAAACCCCGGACGGCTTTTCCGTCGCCGCGGCGGGCTGGCGGGTGACTGCGCCGAAGCCGGTGCTGCCGGGGCCGCATCAGGTGGAGAACGCGGCGCTGGCGCTGGTCGCCGCCCATGCCTCCGGCCTGTTGGATGTCACCGATGCGCTGGCCGCGGCGGCGCTGCCGCGGGTTTCCTGGCCGGGGCGGTTGCAGCGCCTGACCGCGGGCGACCTGGTGACGGAGCTGGGCCGGGAGTTCTGGGTGGACGGCGGGCACAACCCCTCCGCCGGGGCGGCGCTTGCCCCGGTGCTTGCCGCCTGGGCGGCGGAGGGGCCGGTGGACCTGATCCTCGGCATGCAGACCACCAAGGACCCGGTGGGCTACATTACCGCCGTCGCGCCGTACATCCGCACCATCCGCGCCGTGCCGGTGGAGTCCGCTCCCGCGCCGTTTAACGCTGCGGCGCTGGCCATCGTGGCGCGCGACGCCGTGGCGCGCGCCGCCGGGCATGCCAACGTTACCGCGCATGCGGGCTGGCGCAATGCGCTGGCCGCAGAAAAGGGGGAGGCGGGCCGCCTGCTGGTGGCCGGGTCGCTCTATCTGGTGGGGGAGATTCTCGCCGCCAACCGCGTCGGCGCGCCGGACTAGCCTCAGCGCGTCAGAATCCCGTCCTGCCAGTCGAGGACGCGGATGAAGAGGTCGAGGCGGTTGCGCTCCATCTTCGCCAGCAGCGGGTTGTCGCGCAGCGGCGAGATCAGCGGCTCCAGCCGCTGCGCCATGTCTTCGGCCGAGAGAACGCCGAGACCGAACACCGCCGCGATGCAGGAAAGGTGCAGGCCCGGCGTCTCCTCCAGGAAATCCTCGAGGGCGGTGAGCACGCCGTTGTGCGCTCCGCCCTCGCGCAGGGCGAAGGCGAACGCGCCTTCGCCGCGGAAGCCGCCGCGCCCCAACCCCGGCCTGCCCGGCCGCGCGCCGTTGGCGAAGTCGTGCGGCTGGCGGAAGGCGGGGGGAATGCGTTCCGGCGCATAGTACTGGTCGCGCCGCGCGCACGGCCAGCCGATGTCGTGCAGGATGACGAGGGGAAAGCCGCGTCCCGCCGCCGCATCGCGGATCAGCCGCAGCTCCGAAAGCACGGTGTAATAGTTGTGGTCGCCGTCCACCAGATAGGCGTCCGCCAGCGGCAGGCCGGGCAGGGCTTCGAGGCTGGGCGCGGCGGCAAGGCGGGCGTGTTCGCCCGCGAACAGCGCATCCGCCCCCGGCTGCGGCGCGGGGTCGATGCCGGTGTGAACGCCGCCCTTGCGCCGCGCCCGGTCGATCAGCGTGGGCGATATCAGGCCGTATTCCACGCCGATTTCCACGGTATTGCGCGCCTCCGCCGCATCCAGCAGGGAGAGGATGAAAGGGGCGAATTCCGCCAGCGAATGCAGCAGCAGGTCAGCCAAGGCCGGTCTCCTCCGGGGTGTCGTCGGCGGCGAGCAGGCGCAGGCCGTCCAAGGGCGCAATGGTGAGGGTGAGCACCGCCACCGGCGCGGCGAATTCCGGCGCCGGGATCATCAGGTAACCCTCGGTCCCCTGTGCGGAGAGAATGCCGCCGTCCAGTTCCATGCCCGTGCCGCGCAGGGCGGAAACCGGAATCCGCTCCGCCTCCGCCGCGGCCATCGCGGCAGCGGCGGTCTTGCCGCATTGCAGGGCGACGCCGCGCACCACGCCGCGCGGCGGCAGGGCGCTTGCAGGCACCATTACCGCGCCGATGCCGCTTTTCGCCAGGAGGGGCACGCGGATGCGCAGTTCGTTGAAACCGGTGCGGGCGCAGGTGACGGCAAGCGGCAGGCACGTCTGCATGTCGCCGCGTTTGAACAGCATCACCGTAGCCGGGCCGATTTCCGCCTCGCCGAAGGTCTCCGCGCACAGCCCGCCGCACCCGGCGAGCGCATGCAGAAAGCCGAGAGCGGGCGACAGCGCGGCGAAGCTGCCCGCCATCCACATCGGCGGCTGCCGCGCCTCGAAGGCGGCGGGCAACGGCTTGGCCAGCGCCAGGGTCTCGGCGGTCTGCGGCTCCGCCAGGGGGACAAGCGCGCGAGTGCCGAGGTTGACGTCGTGCTTCATTCCGCCGAATGCGGCGATCTCCGTATCGTCGGGGAGGAGCAGGGCGCGCGCCAGAATCGCCGCCAGCCAGGGCGTCGCCGCCGCATCGGCCAGCGGGTCGGGCAGGCCGCGCGCCGCCGCCTCGCGCGCCGCCGCGGCGAAGGCCAGCGCCCCGTCGCGGGCGCGGGCGGCCAGGCCCGCCTGTTCCGGCGGGCGCAGGTCCGGCTCGCGCCGCACCGCGCCGTCGGCGGCATAGGCCATCACCGAGCCTTCGGGCGCGCCGCACATCTGCTCCAGCAGGGCGACATTGGCGAGCACCGCCTGCCGCGCCGCAGGCGGCAGGGCGAGGCCGCCGAGGAAGCCCTCCGCGGTGTCCGGTTCCGCGATCTCCGCCAGGTCCTCGTCCACCGGCAGCAGATAGAGCCCGTGCAGCCGCTGCGGCCGCCCGGCCAGGGAGAACACGCCGCGCAGCGCCTTCTGCACGGTGCCGGAATAGCCGAGGTCGACGAGCACCAGGTCGGTCGCCTCCGCCAGGTCCGGCATCGCCGCATCGAGGTGCGCGAACAGCGCGGTGCGCGCTTCGCGCCCGATGCGCGCCAGCGTCGCCGCATCCACCAGCCGGGGCAGCGCCTGGGCGAACGCCGCGCCGGTGACGATGCCGCCCGGCGCACGCTTGAAGAAGTGCCGCATCGGCGCGGTGACGCCCTTGAGGAACTGCGCGGCGGAGGCAAGGTCCACTGCAGGCATACGCTTGAAGAAATCCGCCATCTTGCCGCTTTCCGCCGCGGCGATGAGGGCGGTGCGGCGGTTGACCTCGATGTAGCGCACCGGCTCGGCGCGCGCGCCCCGCCACATCAGAAGCGGCAGCAGGCCGTCGCGGGCGACGCAGGCCACGGCGACGGATCGCTCCTCGGCGCGCAGGCGCGCCACGCGGCCCGCGACGAAGCGGTCGAAGGCGGCGAACACCGGGCCGAGCACGGTCAACCCCCAGGCGAAGGGCGGATCCGTGGCGGGCACTGCTCCGGCCACGGTGCGGCGCAGGCTGCGCAGGCCGCCGTCCAGGCGGGTTTGCCCGGAGAGCGTAATCCGGTCGAGCATCGCGGACTCGCGCACGAAAATGCGCGCCAGGCGGCGGTCCGCCTGCGGGTAGTGCACCGCGGCGATGCCGCGCTTCGCCGGAGCCGCCACATCCGCGCCGGGGTTGTCGCCGATGTGCAGCGCCGCCGCAGGGGTCAGCCTGCGCTCCTTGAGGTACATGTCGAACAGGTCTTCGGACTTGCCGCTGCGCCGCCCGCAGGAGGCGAGGAGGAAATCCCAGCCGAAGCCCGGCGCGCACGCCGCGATTAGCTCCGCGAGGTGCATCTCGTCCCAGTAGGTGTCGGAAATGAACCCCACCATCGCGCCCGCCTGCCGCGCCTCGGCAAGCAGGTCGCGGATCTCGGTGTTTGCGAAGCACAGCTCCCGCTCCGCCTGGAACTCCGCCTCGGCCAGCACCGCCGCTGACCCGGCAGCCAGACCGAAAGGCCGCGAGGGGAAACGCGCGTAAATCTCCGCAATCTCCACCTCCGGAGAGCCGCGCGACGCCTTCGCCGCCTGCCGCGCCTTGCCCTCGGCGATGCGCCGCTGCGCAACGAACATTGCCGCGGCGGCGGTGCCCGTCTCCGCCACCCCCGCCAGCGCGCAGGCGCGCTCGTACACGCCTGCAGGCTCGGCGCAGCGCCGCAACAAAAACGTGTCGAAGACGTCGCAGGAAAATGCCGTGATGCCGCCCGCAGCCAATAGCCGCCGCGCCTCGGCAACGGCGCGAACGTGCGGCGCAGCGCCGTGCGTAAGCCGATCGTGCATGAAATCCCCGCCGGGTTGTCCCTTCCTCACGGGGAGATACGGATGGCGCGGGGGAATGCTGGCGGAAAAACCAGGCCGGGGCTCCGCCCCCGGACCCCGCTGGGGCCGTGGGCCCCAGACCCCGTATGTTTGGTTTTTGCGCGCAGCGCGGTAAAGCCATCACGCGGCGTGACAGGTCGATAGCCGCTACGCGGCGAAAAACTTAGGGGGTTTGGGGCCCAAGGCCCCAATGGGGCCCAGGGGCAACGCCCCTGGCCTGGTTTTTCTAGAACCCCAGCGCGCAACCGTCCTTGCGCGGGTCGGAGCCGCCCCAGAGCACGCCGTTTTCGCGGT
>JBFWJB010000175.1:0-6550 GCA_050253435.1 Rhodospirillaceae bacterium | reverse complement strand
CTACCAGGTCACCGGCGCGCGCGACGGCGCGGAGGGGCTCTACCTCGCGCTGACCGAAAGCTTCGACCTCCTGGTGCTCGACCGCATGCTGCCCGGCCTCGACGGCCTCGCCCTGCTGGAAACCGTGCGCAAGGCGGGCAAGGCGGTGCCGGTGCTGATTCTCTCCGCGCTCGCGGACGTCGACGACCGCGTCGGCGGCCTGCGCAGCGGCGGCGACGACTACCTGTGCAAGCCCTTCGCCATCGCCGAACTGATGGCGCGCATCGAGGCGCTGCTGCGCCGCGGCGCCAAGCCGGTGGCGGAAAACGTGATGCGCGTCGGCGACCTGGTGGTGCAGCCGCAGGTGCGCGGCGCGCGGCGCGGCGGGCGCGCCCTTTCCCTGCAGCCGCGGGAATACCAGCTGTTGGAATACCTGGCGCGCAACGCCGGCTCGGTGGTGACCCGCACGATGCTGCTCAACGCGGTGTGGGGCTACGACTTCGACCCCCAGACCAACGTCATCGACGTGCACATCAGCCGCCTGCGGCAGAAGGTGGACAAGGGCTTCGCCGTGCCCCTGATCGCCACGGTGCGCGGTGCGGGGTACATGCTGCGTGTTCCGGACTAGCGTCCTTTCCGCCAAGACCTTCTGGTGGACCTTCGCCCTGGTGGTGCTGTTGACCGCGGGCGGGGCCTTCGGCCTGCGCGCGCTCTACCGCTCGGCGGAGCGGGTGCTGGACGCCGACGTGCGCGCCGAGATCGAGGACGAACTGCAACGCCTGGAGGAGGTGCACGCCGCCCGCGGCGAGGACCGCCTGCGCCGCGCCGTGGCGGAGCGCATCTTCCTGTTCCGCGAGCGCGCGCCGTTCTATCTGCTCGCCGATGCCACCGGTCTGCTCTCCAGCGCCGCGGCGCCGCCGGGCGTCGAGTCGCTCTCCCCCGGCTGGCATGTCCTGGCGCTGCCGGGGCGGCCGGTGCTGGCGCGGCTCGACGTGCTGCCCGGCGGCGCGCGGCTGATCGTCGGGCGCGGACGCGGCGACCTGGCGGCGCTCGACCGCATCGCCGGGCTGACCGTGGCGGTGGCGGCGGGCGGCACCCTGCTGCTCGGCCTTGTGGCGAGCTGGCTGATCGGCCGCTCGGTGATCGGCCGCCTGGAAAGCATCAACCGCCTGACCGGGGAGATCATCTCCGGGCGCTTCGACGGACGCCTGCCGCTGCGTGCCCAGGAGGACGAGTTCGGCCGCCTCGCCGCGCACATCAACGCGATGCTCGACTGCATCGAGAAGCTGGTCGCGGCGCAGCGCACCGTCACCGCGGAGATCGCGCACAACATGCGCACGCCGCTCACCCGCCTGCGCGGACGGCTGGAGGAAGCCGCCCGCCTGCCCGGCGCGCCGGATGCGGCGCGCGCCGCGCTGGAGGCGGGTCTGGCGGAAACCGACACGATCATCGCCAACTTCAACGCGCTTCTCGGCATCGCGCGGCTGGAGGCGGAGACCGGACAGGCGGACCTTGCCGAGGCGGCGCTCGCGCCGCTCGCGCGCGGCGTCTGCGAGCTGTACGCGCCGCTCGCCGAGGACCGCGGGATCGCGCTTGCCCTCGATTGCGACGAAGCCGTGCGCGCCCCGGCGGAGGCGCGTCTGCTCTCCCAGGCGGTGGCCAACCTGCTCGACAACGCGGTGAAATACGCCCCGGCGGGCGGGCATGTGCGGGTGTCGGTGCGGCAGGGGGCGGACGGGGCGGAGATCGCGGTGGCCGACGACGGCTCCGGCATTCCGGAGGCGGCGCGCGAGCGGGTGCTGATGCCGTTCGTGCGCCTCGACGCGGCGCAGGGGGTGCCCGGCTCCGGCCTCGGGCTCGCCGTGGCCGCCGCGATCCTGGCGCGCCACGGCGGGCGGCTGGCGCTCGCCGACGCCGCGCCGGGACTCGTCGCCACCCTGGTGCTGCCTCAGCCGAAGCGCCCGGTGATGTAGTCCTGGGTGCGCTTTTCCTGCGGATTGCTGAAGATCGCGTCGGTGGGGCCGCACTCCACCAGCTCGCCCAGGTACATGAAGGCGGTGCTGTCGCCGATGCGCGCCGCCTGCTGCAGGTTGTGGGTGACGATGATGATGCAGAAGTTGGTGCGCAGCTCCCAGATCAGCTCGTCGATCTGCGCCGTGGAGATCGGGTCGAGCGCCGAGGCGGGCTCGTCGAGCAGCAGCACGTCGGGCTCGATGGCGATGGCGCGGGCGATGCACAGGCGCTGCTGCTGCCCGCCGGAAAGCGACAGGCCCGAGGTCTTGAGCTTGTCCTTCACCTCGTTCCACAAGGCGGCGCGGCGCAGCGCCTGTTCCACCACGTCGTCCATCTCCGCCTTGCGCAGCTTGCGGCGCAGGCCGACGGGAAAGGCGATGTTGTCGTAGATGCTGACGGGGAAGGGCGTGGGCTTCTGGAACACCATGCCCACCTTGGCGCGCAGCGCGGTAAGGTCGCCGTGGCGGCGCAGGATGTTCTCGCCGTCGAGGAGAATCTCGCCCTCGGTGCGGTGGCCGGGGTAGAGGTCGCAGATGCGGTTGATGGCGCGCAGGAGCGTCGATTTGCCGCAGCCCGAGGGGCCGATCAGGCTGGTGACGTGGTGGTCGGGAAAGTCGATGCTGACGCTCTTCAGGGCCTGGTTGCTGCCGTAGAAGAAGTCGAGGTCGCGCACCGCGATCTTGGTGGAGGCGGGTTCGGTCATCGGGGTCCTCATCGGCGGCGCGCGAGAAAACGCGCGCAGATGTTGAGCAGGAGAACGCTGGCGCTGATCAGAAGCGCCCCAGCCCAGGCGAGTTCCTGCCAGTCGGCATAGGGGCTCATCGCGAACTGGAAGATCACCACCGGCAGGCTCGCGGTCGGCGCGTTCATGCCGGAGGCGAGGAACTGGTTGTTGAGCGCGGTGAAGAGCAGCGGCGCGGTCTCGCCGCTGATCCGCGCCACCGCCAGCAGGATGCCGGTGAGAATGCCGACGCGGGCGGAGCGCCAGGCGACGGAGACGATGAAGCGCCAGTAGGGAATGCCCAGCGCCACCGCCGCCTCGCGCAGCGAGGCGGGGATCAGGCGCATCACGTCCTCGGTGGTGCGCACGATCACCGGCACCGCGACCAGGGCGAGGGCCAGCGCCCCGGCCCAGCCGGAGAAGTGCCCCATCGGCACCACCAGGAGGCTGTAGACGAACAGCCCGATGATGATCGACGGCGCGGAGAGCAGGATGTCGTTGATGAAGCGGATGGCGTGGGCGAGGCGCTCGTGACGGCCGTATTCGGCAAGATAGGTCCCGGCAAGCACGCCGAGCGGCGCGGCGGCGGCGATGCCCGCGCCCGACATCGCGAGGCTGCCGAGGATGGGGTTGAGCAGGCCGCCCTTGCTGCCGGGCGGTGGCGTGGTGAGGCGCAGGATGTCCCAGGACAGCGCCGCCCCGCCGCCGAGGACGAGCCGCCAGAGGATCAGCGCCAGCGCCAGAAGCGCGGTGGCGGCGGCGGCGCCGCACAGGCCCATGAGAATGCGGTTGCGCCAGCGGCGGCGCGCCGACAGGGCGAAGCGGCCGGTGCGGCTCATCGCGCTTCCTTCCGTTCGATGTGGCGCAGCATCAGGCGGGCGAGCGCGAGCACCGCGAAGGTGATGACGAAGAGGATGAGGCCGAGCGCCTGCAGCGAGGAGAGGTAGAGGTCGCCCACCGCCTCGGTGAACTCGTTGGCGAGGCTGGCCGAGATGGTGGTGCCCGGCGCCAGTAGCGAGGCGGACACGCGGTGCGCGTTGCCGATGACGAAGGTCACCGCCATGGTCTCGCCGAGCGCCCGGCCGAGGCCGAGCATGGACGCGCCGAGCAGCCCGGCGCGCCCCTGCGGCATCAGCACGTGGCGGCAGACCTCCCAGGTGGTGGCGCCGACGCCGTAGGCGGCCTCGCGCAGGAACGGGTCGATGGAAAAGAACACCTGGCAGGCCACCGAGGCGATGAACGGCAGGATCATCAGCCCGAGGATCAGCCCGGCGGTGAGGGTGCCGATGCCGAAGGGCGGCCCCTGGAACAGCGCGCCGATCAGCGGCAACGGCCCCAGCCAGTCGATGAGGAACGGCTGCACGTGGTTGGCGAGGAAGGGGGCGAACACCAGAAGCCCCCACATGCCGTAGATGATGCTGGGCACCGCGGCGAGCAGCTCCACCCCGACGATCAGGCTGGTGCGCAGGCGGTGCGGGCAGATCTCGGTGAGGAAGAGCGCGCTGCCGATGGCCAGCGGCACCCCCGCCAGCATGGCGATGAGCGAAGTGACGAGCGTGCCGAAGATCGGCGCGACGGCGCCGAAGCGCTCGGTCACCGGGTTCCACACCTGGGTGGTGAGAAAACCCGGACCGAAGGTGGAGAGCGCAGGGGCGGCGTTGACCGCCAGCACCGCGAACACCGCGAGGAGGAAGCCCGCGACGGTGATCGCGGCGGCGCGGCAGAGCAGGCGGAAGGCGTGCTCGGAGGCGGGGGTGCGGCCGTCGTCCGCGCAGGCCTCGGGCAAGGGCGGTTCAGTCCGCATGGATACCCTCGAAAAGCGTCAAAAACCGCGGCGGGACGGAGCCCCGCCGCGGAGGTCTTACCGGAGTGACTTTACTTCGCCGGCCAGACGGCCTTGCCGTCGGCCGACTTGATCTGTCCGGTCCACACGCCTTCCACCATCTTCGCCACGTTGGCGGGCATCGGCACGTAGTCGAGCGCTTCAGCCATCTTGCCGCCGTTGGCGTAAGCCCAGCTGAAGAACTTCAGCACCTCGGCGGCGCGCGCCGGGGCGGTCTGAGAGGTGTGCATGAGGATGAAGCTCGCGCCGGTGATCGGCCAGCTGGTCTTGCCCGGCTGGTTGGCGAGCACCAGGCTGAAGCCCGGGGTGTGCGCCCAATCGGCGTTGGCCGCCGCGGACTGGAAGGTGGCGGAGCTCGGCTTGACGAACGCGCCGTCCTTGTTGGAAAGCTGGGTGTAGGCCAGCTTGTTCTGCAGCGCGTAGGCGTATTCCACGTAGCCGATGGAATCCGGAGTCTGGCGTGCGAAGTTGGCGACGCCCTCGTTGCCCTTGCCGCCGATGCCTGCCGGCCACTCGACCGCGGTGCTGACGCCGACCTTGTCCTTCCATTCCGGGTTCACCGCGGCGAGGTAGCTGGTGAACAGGAAGGTGGTGCCCGACCCGTCGGAACGGTGGACCACGGCGATCGGCTTCTTCGGCAGCTTGAGGCTGGGGTTGAGCTTGGCGATCTCGGGGGCGTTCCAGGTTTTGACCTTGCCGAGGTAGATGTCGGCGAGGACCTTGCCGGAGAGCTTGAGCTCGCCCGCCTTGATGCCCGGCACGTTGACCACCGGCACCACGCCGCCCATGATCATCGGCCACTGCACGAGGCCGGAAGCCTTGAGGTCTTCGGGCTTGAGCGGCATGTCGGAGGCGCCGAAATCGACGGTTTTGGCCTTGATCTGCTTGATGCCGCCGCCGGAGCCGATCGACTGGTAGTTGAGGCTGACGCCGGTCTTGGCCTTGTAGGCCTCGGCCCACTTGGCATAGACCGGATAGGGGAAGGTGGCGCCGGCGCCGGTCATCTCGGCGGCCTGGGCGGCCCCGGAGATGCAGAAGGCGCCCACGGCGGCCGCAATCGCCGCGCCACGGACGGAAGAGGGAGCAAAACGCATCGGAGTCTCCGTTTGCTGGGTGACGTGCGGAGCGCAGGAGGCATCCGCGCGAAAAACCCTATGTGCGGCAGATGGAGGGCCTCCGTCCGGAAGATGAACTCTCGGTAATCTTCAGCGAACTTCATCCAACCGTCACAAACGGCGGTGGCGGATTTAGCCGTTGCCCCGCGCGGGCGGGATTGGTACAGTCCCGCCCCTGCGCGCCCGTAGCTCAGATGGATAGAGTGTCGGCCTCCGAAGCCGAAGGTCGTGGGTTCGAATCCCGCCGGGCGCGCCAAATCCGGGAAGGGGGCTTGGCTCCCTTTCCGGATTTGGCTCGCCAGACGAGGCTGAGGAATTGCCGGGTTCGACGCGGCGGCGGAGCCGCCGCGGACGCCGCAGGCGGTCCGAGGGCCGGAGGCGCGAGGATGAAACCGTGCGTTTGCGCGCGGTTTCACAATCCCGCCGGGCGCGCCATTCCTTCGTTGCCGTTCCCACTGCCGCCGGACCGTTCAAATGCGCCTTTTCACCATGATGCCGATCGTATCCCCGCCGGGTCCGGTGCGCGGGCGCGTTCTCCTCGACGCCATGAAGTCGAGGTAGCCGCTTCCCCTTCTTCCTTCCTTCGCACCCCCGCCCGGCACGTTTCCGTCGCCGGGTTTTTCGTGTTTTTCGTTTCGTGGAGTCGTGTCATGCCGTCCCTGGTTTCCGCGTTCCTTCCCGGTCGGCGCTGGCGGAAAGAGGCGCGCGCCGTCTTCGCCCTCGCCTGGCCGATCATCGTGGGAAACCTCACCCACATGGCGATCTTCGCCACCGATACCGCCTTCATCGGCCATTATGCGCCCCATGCCCTGGCGGCATCGGCGCTCGCCGCCAACCTGCTGCACATGGGGATGTCGGTGGGCGTCGGCCTCAGCATGG
>JBFWJB010000174.1:0-6591 GCA_050253435.1 Rhodospirillaceae bacterium | reverse complement strand
GTGATCGCGCTCGGCACCCTGGGCGGCATCCTCATCGGCGCCCTGCCGGGTCTGACCGCGACCATGGGCGTCGCCCTGCTGATCCCGATGACCTTCGGCATGGAGCCGATCAAGGGCCTCAACATGCTGATCGGCATCTATGTCGGCGGCATCTACGGCGGCTGCGTCTCCTCGATCCTGATCAAGACGCCGGGCACTCCCGCCGCCGCGGCAACCGTGCTCGACGGCTACCCGATGGCGCAGAAGGGCCTGGCCGGCAAGGCGCTCGGCATGGCCACCATCGCCTCCGCCGCGGGCGGCCTGTTCAGCGCCGTGGTGCTCGCCATGCTTGCGCCGCAGCTCGCCGCTGTGGCGTTGAAGTTCGGCCCGGCGGAATACTTCGCGCTCGCCCTGTTCGGCCTCACCATCATCGCCAGCCTCTCCAGCGACATGCTCAAGGGCGCGATCGCCGGAATGCTCGGGGTGCTGCTCTCCTGCGTCGGGGCCGATCCGATCAGCGGCGCCTCGCGCTATACCTTCGGCTACACCGGCTTTGCCGCAGGCTTCGCCTTCACCCCCGCGCTGATCGGCCTGTTCGCCATCTCCGAGGTGTTCGTGCAGCTCGAAAGCATTTTCGAGGACCGGGTGAAGGAGGTGAAGATTTCCGGCGTCTGGCCGACCTGGGCGGAGCTGCGCGAAAGCGCGGGCACGCTGTTGCGCGGCTCGGTCATCGGCACCTTCATCGGCATCATTCCGGGCGTCGGCTCCGGCACCGCCTCGTGGATCAGCTACAACGAGGCGCGCCGCGCCTCCAAGACTCCGGAAAAGTTCGGCACCGGCCACATCCCCGGCGTCGCAGCCACCGAATCCGCCAACAACGCGGTGTGCGGCGGCGCGCTGGTGCCGCTGCTGGCGCTCGGCATTCCCGGCGACGTGGTCACCGCGGTGCTGATGGGCGGGCTGATGATCCAGGGCATCGCCCCCGGACCGATGCTGTTCCAGGAGAATCCGGGCGTCGTCGTCGGCCTGTTCACCGGCAACTTCATCGCCAACGTCTTCATGTTCATCTTCGGCATGGCGGGGATCGCCTACTTCTCGAAGATCCTCCTGGTGCCGAAGAAGATTCTCACCGTCTGCATTGCGCTCTTCTGCTTCATCGGCTCGTACGCGATCAACATGAACCCGGTGGACCTCTACACCATGCTGGGCTTCGGCGTGGTCGGCTACGTGATGCAGAAGTTCAACTTCTCGCAGGCGGCGCTGTGCATCGCGCTGATTCTCGGCCCGATGGCCGAATCCAACCTGCGCCTCGGGCTCTTGAACGTCGATAACGACATCGTGCGCTTCTGTTCGAGCCCGATCACCCTGGTCTTCCTGCTGCTGACGCCGCTCTCCCTCGCTTGGCCGTTCTTTCAGGAATGGAAGGCGAAGCGGAAAGCCGCCGCCCGCCAATCCCTTGGAGAGTCCCGATGACCGAACGTCTGCCCTTCGTCGCCCTGGTTACCTGTTTCAACGACGATGAAAGCCTCAACCTGGCGGCGACGCGCGCCCAGGTGCGCCGCCAGACCACCGCCGGCAACCATATCCTCTGCTGCGGCACCAACGGCGATTTCACCGCGCTCACCTTCGAGGAGAAGCTGCGCCTCGCCGCCGAGGTGATCGAAGAGGCGGCGGGCGAGGTGAAGGTGTTCGTCAACGTCGGCACACCGTCCACCTACGAAACCGTGCTGCTCGGCAAGGAGATGGCGAAGCTCGGCGCCGACGGCCTGGCGGTGATCACGCCCTATTTCATCGGCTGCACCCAGGACGGCCTGTTCACCCACTTCTCGCGCGTCGCCGATGCGGTGGATTGCCCGACCTACCTCTACGACATTCCGGCGCGCACCCAGAACCACATCGAGCCCGCCACTGCGGCGCGCCTTGCCGAACACCCCAACATCCTCGGCATCAAGGACAGCGGCGGCGGCAAGGAAAGCCTTGACGCCTACCTGGAAATCGCCAACGCGCGGGACGACTTCGACGTCTTCTCCGGGCCGGATTCCCTGGTCTTCTATGCGCTGTCCAAGGGGGCGAAAGGCTGCATCTCCGGCCTCGGCAACGTCATGCCGGAGACGGTCAAGGCGATCTGCGCGCGCTTCGCCATGGGCGACATGGACGGCGCGCAAAAGGCGCAGGAGGCGTTCACCGCCCTGCGGGTGGACCTTTACGGCCTCGGCTATCCGCCCGCCATGGTGAAGCGGGCGCTCTACCTCAAGGATGCGAGCGTCGGCGCAAGCCGTCAGCCCGCCCTGGTGCCGACGCCCGAGCTCGACGCGGCGATCCGCGCCATCCTGGTCAAGCACGGCCTGATCTGAGGAGGCTGCGATGTCCGTCGTCGTCGTCACCACATCCCCCGGTTTCGGCCGCATCGGCCGGGTGCCCGGGGTGCTCGCGGAACAGGGCTGGGAGTTCATCCGCTGCGTCGATCCCGCGTTACCCGACGGCGGGCTTTCGGCGCACCTCGCGCGCATGGACTTCCTGGTGGTCGGGCTGATCCCCGCCACCGCGGCGACGATCGCCGCCGCGCCCCGCTTGAAAGCGGTGCTGAAGCACGGCGTCGGCACCGACAACATCGACATCGCCGCCGCCACGGCGCGCCGCATCCCGGTGCTCAACACGCCGGGAGCCAACGCCAACGCGGTGGCGGAACTGGCGCTCGGCGGCATGTTCTCGCTGGCGCGGCGCATCCCCATGGGACACGCCTCCATCGTTTCCGGCGGTTGGGACCGCGCCGTCGGCCGCGAGATCGCGGGCAAGACGCTCGGCATCGTCGGCCTCGGCAACATCGGCCGCCTGCTGGCGCGCAAGGCGCGGGCGCTGGGCATGGAGGTGATCGCCGCCGATCCCTACGCGGATGCCGCGTTCTGCGCCGAAGTGGGGGTGCGCCTGGGCAGTCTCGACGAGGTGCTGGCGGAGGCGGATTTCGTCTCCCTCCACCTGTTCGGCGGGGCGGAGAACGCCAACCTCATCGGCGCGGCGCAACTGGCGCGGATGAAGTCCTCCGCCTGCCTGATGAACTATGCCCGCGGCGAGATCGTCGATCTCGACGCGCTCACCGTGGCGCTGGCCGAGGGCCAGCTCGCCGGCGCGGCGATCGACGCCTATGCGCACGAGCCGCCGGACCGCAGCCACCCGATCTTCTCCCTGCCCAACGTGGTGTTCACGCCGCATTCCGGCGCCGACACCACCGAGTCGGTGGAGAACATGGGGCTGATGAACATCGCCGACATCCGGGCGATCCTCGCGGGTGAACGCCCCGCCCGGGTGCTGAACCCGCAAATCTACGGCTGAGAACCCCTCCTCTCGGCCGCTCTCGCCCGCCACGGTGCCGTCTCCGCCGTGGCGGGTTTTTGTTTGCGCGCGGCGCTTGAAAGCCAAAAATTAATGTTATAGTGTACCAAAACTTCGGGGGTCCGCAGGGACCTGCCGCAGGTGGGGGACCTTTCGACTGCGCGAACGCCCTACCGCGGCGGCGGCGTGATGCCGCCGCCGGGGGCGGCTGCGGATGCGGGCATGCATGCACGAAGTCAGACACATCGCCGAACTGTCCGCCCTGCTGTTCGGGCTGGGGGCCGCCGCCGCCCTCGCCGGTCGGCGCGGCGTTGCCGCGGCGCGCGCGCTGCTGGTTTTCGCCACTTTATGCGGCGCGGCCTATCTCGGAGCGCGCTATTGGCGCGCCTGGCCGATGACGCCGATGTTCCTCGGCGCGGCGGGACTGCCGCCGGTGCTGGGGGCGCTGGGCCTGGCCACGCTGCGGCGGCAGCAGGGGGCGCAGGGCCTTTTCGTGTTGCGCGGCGTGCTGCTGCTCGGTTTCGCGGTGGGGGCGCTCGCCGCGGTGTTTCCCAAGGACTTCTACCTGCCGTTCATCAAGACCATCTCGCCGTTCGCCCACGCCATGCTCGCCTTCGGGCTGCTCGGCCGCGCCGCCCTCTTCCTTTGCGGCATCCACGCCGCCGCCGCGCTTGCCGCGCCGGGGGCGGGCGAGGATGCGCAGCGGCGCGCCTTTTCCTGGCTCGCCTGCGGCTTCGCCTTCTGGACGCTGTCGCTGTTCGGCGGCGAACTGTGGTGCTACGCGGGCTGGGGGGTGCCGGTGGTGTGGGAGGACGCCTCGATCATCACCGCCATGGCCACCTGGTTTTTCTACGTCGGGCTGATCCACCTGCACCTCACCCGCTCGTGGAGCGCGCCCGCGCGTTCGGCGATGGCGGTGGCCGGGGTGGGGCTGATTCTCGTCCTCAACTGCGGCCCCGATCTCGGGCCATTGCATCCCCCTTTTTCCTGGTGAGCGGCGTGCGATGAGTCTTCCTCTGCGTTTCTGGCGCACCCTCGGCAGCATCCGCGTGACCGCGGCGCTGTGTTTTCTTCTCACCCTCGACCTTGCCGTGGGGTACGTCTCCCTGCGCGCCAACCTCGGGGTGTTCGTGCCCTTGGGCGACGTCGGGCTGTTCGACTGGCTGCGCACCTACGGCGTCTACAACCCGGCGGCGACGGCGTGGTTCTTCGGCCTGCTGGCGCTGCTGGCGGCGCTGGCGGTCAACACCTTCGCCTGCACCACCGAGCGGGTGCTGGCGATCCTCGCCACCGGACGCTGGAGGCGCGACTGGGTGTCCAAGTTCGCCCCCCACGTGATGCACTATGCGGTGCTGCTGATCCTCGCCGGCTACGTGTGCAGCTACCTCTTCTCCACCAGCCTGCCGGGGCGCGGCCTGCGCGCCGGGGAATCGCTGCGCCTGCCCGGCGGCGAGGCAGTGACCTTCCTCGGCTTTGCGCCCGAGGTCTACCGCGGCGAGCGGCTGGCCGCCTTCGACGGTTACGTGCTGCGCGCCAACGCCCGCCTGCGCCTCGATGCGGCGGGGAAGAGCCGCGAGGCGGCGCTCAATTTCAACGGGCCGGTGCGCTTCGGCGGCTACGGCCTCTACCTCAACGACTTCGGCCCCCGCAAGGCGAAGGGCGGCATGCGGCGCGGCGATTTCATCCGCATCACCCTGCGCCGCGACCCTTCCGCGCCGGTCTACCTGGCGGGGCTGGCGCTGTTCGCCCTGGGCCTGGGGCTCTACCTCCTCGGCCGCGGCATGAAGAAGGCAAACCATCCATGCACATCCCACGCTTGAGCCTCCTCCTTTCGGTTTTCGCGCTGCTGCCGTTTTTCGCCGCATGCAAGGAGGAGGCGAAGGAAAAGACGCCGGATTTCCTCAGCATCGGCGAGTTCTCGGTCAACCGTAAGGCCGCCTACACCGAGGTGCGCGACGGCGCGGGGCGCGCCCTCGCCCTGGTGCCGCGCGGCGCGGCGCATCCCGCCGGGTTTTCCCCCACCATGGTGGTGGAGGTGCCGGTGCGCCGGGTGGTCGCCTACCGCCCGTTCGAGACCGGCATCCTCAAGGCGCTGGGGGAGGAGGACGCCATCGTCGGCGTCACCTATCCGCGCGACAAGTGGGCGGTGGACTACATGCGCAAGGGCTTCGACGAAGGCCGCATCGCCTTCGTCGGCGATTTCAGCCGCGTCGATTACGAGCGCATCAAGGCGCAGCACCCCGACCTGGTGCTGACCTGGGATCCCTCGATCGTGCCGATGATGGACAGCCTGGGCATTCCCGTGGTGGTGACGTCCACGCCGGTGGCCACCTGCCTCAACACCCATATCCGCTTCGTCGAGTTCATCGCCCCCTTCTTCGGCAAGGAGGCGGAGGCCAAGGTCTATTACCGGAAGGTGCGCACCGCGCTGGAAAGCATCCGCGCCCGCACCAAGGGGATGCCGCAGCCCAAGGCGATGTGGGGCGATATTTTCGAAAAGCGCGTGCTGGTGGAGCCGGGGAACGCCTGGGTGTCGGAGCTGATCGGTCTGGCGCAGAGCGATTATCTGTTCGACGACGTCTACGGCACCTCGTGCATCGAGATCTCGACGGAGCGCTTCCTCTACAGCGGCAAGGACGCCGACATCTATTTCACCTACCGCACGCCGGACCGCGGCGCGACCTCCAAGGCGGCGCTGGCGCGCACCAACCCGCTGCTCGCCCGCGTCCGTCCGCTCGGGCCGGAGGGCAAGACCTACGCGCCGCTGCCCCACTATGCGCAGTCCGCCGACCGGCTGGACGAAATCCTCACCGAGATCGCGGCGATCCTCCACCCGCAGGCCTATCCGGACCACAAGCTGCAGTTCTTCGTCGAACTGCCGGATGAAGACCCCGCGCCCGCAAAGGACCGTTGAGCATGACTTCCCTCGTCCATTCTCCCGCCGCGCTCGCCCGGCCCGCGTTGTTGCAGGCCGCGCAGCGCCGCTTCCTGGTGTTCTGCGGCCTTGCGGCGCTGGTCGCCGCGTTGATGCTGGCCAACGTCCGCATCGGCTCGGTCGCGTATCCGGTCTCCCGGCTGTGGGAGGCGCTGCTCCACCCCGGCGCGGCCGACGACGTCACCTTCATCCTGTGGAACATCCGCCTGCCGCGCACCATCGCGGCGGCGCTCGGCGGCGCCTTTCTCGCCACCTCGGGTCTGCTGCTGCAGGTCTATTTCCGCAACCCCATCGTCGGACCGTTCATCCTCGGCATTTCCTCCGGCGCGACGGTGATGGTCTCCCTG
>JBFWJB010000173.1:0-6608 GCA_050253435.1 Rhodospirillaceae bacterium | reverse complement strand
TCGCCGATGCGGTGAAGAAGGCCGACCGCCTGATCCTCGCCACCGACCCGGATCGCGAAGGGGAGGCGATCTCCTGGCACGTCCAGGACGAACTGGCGCGGCGCAAGGTGATCAAGGACAAGCCGATCCAGCGCGTGGTGTTCAACGAGATCACCAAGCGCGCCATTCTCGAGGCGATGTCCAACCCGCGCGACATCGACCAGGAACTGGTGCAGGCCTATCTGGCGCGCCGCGCGCTCGACTATCTGGTCGGCTTCACCCTCTCGCCGGTGCTGTGGCGCAAGCTGCCGGGCAGCCGCTCCGCCGGGCGCGTGCAGTCGGTGGCGCTGCGCCTGATCTGCGAGCGCGAGAAGGAAATCGAGGACTTCCGCTCCGAGGAATACTGGACCATCGACGGCGCCTTCCTCACCCCGGCGGGCGCGCCCTTCTCCGCGCGGCTCACCCGTTTCGACGGGCAGAAGCTCGACAAGATGTCGATCTCGGGCGAGACGCAGGCCAAGGCGATCGAACTGGCGCTGAAGCGGGCGCGCTTCTCCGTCGGCGCGGTGGAGCGCAAGACCGCGAAGCGTCACCCCTATGCGCCGTTCACCACCTCCACCCTGCAGCAGGAGGCGGCGCGCAAGCTCCACTTCGCGGCGAAGAAGACCATGGACGTGGCGCAGCGCCTCTACGAGGGCATCGACCTGGGCGGCGAGACCGTGGGTCTGATCACCTACATGCGTACCGACGGCGTGCAGATGGCGGCGGAGGCCGTGGCCGCGGCGCGCGAGGTGATCGCGCGGGACTTCGGCCAGGCCTACCTGCCCGGCGCGCCGCGCGTCTACAAGACCAAGGCGAAGAACGCCCAGGAAGCGCACGAGGCGATCCGCCCGACCGATCTCACCCGCACCCCCGCCTCGGTGGAGCACCTGCTTTCCCGCGATCAGGCGCGGCTCTACGAGCTGGTGTGGAAGCGCACCATCGCGAGCCAGATGGAAAGCGCGGTGCTCGACCAGGTTGCGGTGGACGTGGACGCGCCGGAAGCCAAGGCGACGCTGCGCGCCACCGGCTCCATCGTCGCCTTCGACGGCTTCCTCAAAGTCTACCGCGAAGATGCCGACGACGCCTCCGACAAGGGCGACGATGCGGACCGCCGCCTGCCGCCGATGCAGGAAGGCGACGTTCTCGCGCTCAAGGACATTCTGCCGGAACAGCACTTCACCCAGCCGCCGCCCCGCTATTCGGAAGCGAGCCTGGTGAAGAAGATGGAAGAGCTCGGCATCGGGCGGCCCTCCACCTATGCCTCGATCATCTCGGTGCTGCAGGACCGCGACTACGTGCGGCTGGATGCGCGCCGCTTCATCCCCGAGGACCGCGGCCGCGTCGTCACCGCGTTCCTCGAGAACTATTTCAGCCGCTACGTGCAGTACACCTTCACCGCCGACCTGGAACAGCAGCTCGACGAGATTTCCGACGGCAAGCTCGCCTGGCAGCGCGTGCTCACCGAATTCTGGAAGGATTTCACCGCCGCGGTGGACGCCACCAAGGATTTGCGCGTCTCCCAGGTGCTGGACCAGTTGGACGCCGACCTCGGGCCGCACTTCTTCCCCGAGAAGGCGGACGGCAGCGACCCGCGCGCCTGCCCGCAATGCGGCACCGGCCGCCTCGGCCTGCGCCTCGGCAAGCACGGCGCGTTCATCGGCTGCTCCGGCTATCCGGAGTGCCGCTACACCCGGCCCCTGAGCCTCAACGGCAACGGAAACGGCAACGGCAACGGCGATGCGGACGCCCCGGCGATCGAAGGACCGCGCGTCCTCGGTCCCGACCCGGCGAGCGGCCAGGCGGTGAGCGTGCGCAAGGGCCCCTACGGCGCCTATGTGCAGCTCGGCGAAGGCCAGGCCGCGGAAGCGGCCAAGGACGGCAAGAAAAAGGTCAAGGCGGAAAAGCCGAAGCGCGTCTCCCTGCCGCGCGGCCTCGACCAGACGGAGGTGACGCTCGCCCAGGCGCTCGCCCTGCTCGCCCTGCCGCGCGACCTCGGCGCCGACCCGGAAAGCGGCGAGATGGTGCAGGCGGGCCTCGGGCGCTTCGGCCCCTACGTCAAGCGCGGCAGCATCTACAAGTCGCTCACCGCCACCGACGACGTGCTGTCCATCGCGCTGCCCCGCGCCTGCGAGCTGCTGGCGCAATCCCCGGCGGCGAAGAACCCGCCGAAGGAGCTGGGCCCCCACCCCGCCGACGGCCAGCCGGTAACGCTGCGCCAGGGCCGCTTCGGCCCCTATGTGCAGCACAAGACCCTGCGCGCCACCCTGCCCAAGGCCGACCGCGAGGCGGGCGACCTCGGCCTTGAGCGCGCCGTGGAAATTCTCGCGGCCAAGGCGGCGAAGGAAGGCGGCGCCGCCCCGGCGAAGAAGGCCGCGCCCGCCAAGGCGGAAAAGAAACCCGCAGCGAAAAAGAAACCGGCGGCGAAAAAGAAGCCCGCCGCCAAGACCGCGAAGAAGAAGGAAACCGCCGCGCCGTGACCGCGAAAAAACCGCCGCTTCCCAGCAAGGAGCAACTCGCCGCCTTCATCCGCGAAGCCGGCGGCGACGTCGGGAAGCGGGAAATCGCCCGCGCGTTTTCCATCACCGGCGACAACCGCACCTACCTCAAGGCGATGCTGCGCGAGCTCGCCGACGACGGCCTGGTGCGCAAGGGCGCGAAGCGCCACTTCGCCGACCCCAAGGCGCTGCCCACCATCACCGTGGTCGAGGTGTTCGCCACCGACCGCCAGGGCGACCTGCTCGCCCGCCCGGTGACCCAGGCCGACTGGGAAATCTCGAAAAGCGTCTCCGACGACCCGCCGCACATCCGCGTGCTGCCCGCGCCGCGCATCCGCCCCGCCGTCGGCGTCGGCGACCGCCTGCTGGCGAAGCTGGAGCCCGCCGGACGCCACGCCTACACCGCGCGGCCGATCCGCCGCATCTCCCACGGCACGGCGCGCCTTCTCGGCGTCATCGAGGCGGCGGGCGACGGCTTCATCCTCCGCCCCACCGACCGCAAGGCCAACGGCGAGTTCACGGTGCGGGCGGAAGACCTGGGCCGCGCCAAGCCGGGCGACCTCGTCTCCGCCGAGATGCTGCCGCGCCGCGGCAACCGCTTCGGCGCGCGGCAGGCCCGCGTCGTCGAACGCCTGGGCAGCCGCGCCGAGCCCAAGGCGTTCAGCCTCATCGCCCTGCACGCCAACGACATTCCCTACGTCTTCACCGACGAAGCGGTGGCCCAGGCGAAGGCGGCGAAGCCGGTGACCGCGCTGGGCAAGCGCGCCGACCTGCGCAAGCTCCCCCTCGTCACCATCGACGGCGAGGACGCCCGCGACTTCGACGACGCGGTGTTCGCCGAGGCGGACCCCGACCCGGCCAACCCCGGCGGCTGGCACCTCATCGTCGCCATCGCCGACGTGGCGCACTACGTCCGCCCCGGCGACGCGCTGGACCGCGCCGCGAAGGAACGCGGCAACTCGGTCTACTTCCCCGACCGCGTGGTGCCGATGCTGCCGGAAGAGCTGTCCAACAACCTCTGCTCGCTGCGCCCGAACGAAGACCGCCCCTGCCTCGCCGCGCATCTGTGGATCGACGCCGAAGGCCGCAAGCGCAACCACCGCTTCGAGCGCGCGCTGATGCGCTCCGCCGCGCGGCTGACCTATACCCGCGCCCAGGCGGCGCGCGACGGCCACTCCGACGAGGACACCGAACCGCTGCTCCAAAGCGTTATCGCGCCGCTCTACGGCGCCTACGAGGCGCTTAACCGCGCCCGCATCGCGCGCGGCACCCTCGACCTCGACATTCCGGAAAAGAAGATCCTGGTGGACGAGAAAGGCAACGTCACCGGGGTTTCGGTGCGCGAGCGCTTCGACAGCCACCGCCTGATCGAAGAGTTCATGATCCTCGCCAACGTCGCCGCCGCCGAGGCCCTGGAATCGGTGCGCCAGCCGGTGATGTACCGCGTCCACGACGAACCCTCCCTCGAAAAGCTGGAGGCGCTGCGCACCACGCTCGCCACCGTGGGGATCAAGCTCGCCAAGGGCCAGGTGCTGATGCCCAAGCACTTCATGCGCATCCTCGAACAGGCGGAGCGCATGCCGCAGCGCGAAATGATCCACCAGATGGTGCTGCGCACCCAGGCGCAAGCGCAGTACGACCCGGAAAACCTCGGCCACTTCGGCCTGGCGCTGCGCCGTTATGCGCACTTCACCTCGCCGATCCGGCGCTATGCCGACCTCCTCATCCACCGCGCCCTGATCTCCGGCTTTTCCATGGGCGACGGCGGCCTGCCGCCGGATGCCGCCGCCGGGTTCCACGACGCCGCGGAACACATCTCGATGACCGAACGCCGCGCCGCCAAGGCGGAACGCGAGGTGGTGGACCGCTACGCCGCGCTCTACCTCGCCGACCGCGTCGGCGCGGACTTCGCCGGGCGCATTGCCGGGGTCTCGCGCTTCGGCCTGTTCGTCACCCTGGCGGAAACCGGGGCCGACGGCCTGGTGCCGATCTCCACCCTGCCCAACGACTTCTACCGCCACGACGAGGCGCGCAACCGCCTGGTCGGCCAGCGCGGCGGCCGCACCTTCGCCCTCGGCGACGCGCTCACCGTGCGCCTGATGGAGGCGGACCCGCTGACCGGCTCCCTCGTCCTCGCCCTGGCGGAAACCGCCGATTCCCTGCCCCAGCGCAGACCCGCGCGCATCCCCCGCCCGAAACACCGCCGGTGATCGGGGAAAGGCACAAAGCCAAAACTTTGCGAGGGGACTCGGTCCCCTCGCGCACCCCATAACTTTTGGTTTTTGCGCGCAGCGCCATACGCCCGCGACGGTTGCCACGGAAATGTTGCCTGCCGCTTCGCGGCGAAAAACTTAGGGGAGGTGCGGAGGGTCCGCGACCCTCCGCGAAGTTTTTGTTTTCCAGCCTCCCCCCGCTTTCTGCTAGAAACGGTCAGATTCTGGAACGGCGGAAACAACGATGGACACGCGGTCCTCCGGACGGATGCTCGGACACGCCCTGGCGCGCCTCGCCCTGGCGGCGGCGCTGCTGCTGGGTGCGGCGTTTCCGGCGGCGGCGCTGGATGCGCCGGAGGCGGCGCGGGTTCTCGCCTATGGCCTGCGCGCCATGGAAACCCGCACCCTGGAGCCGATCCGCCTCGACGCCACGACGCTGGAAGGCCTGCGCGGGCTCGCCGCCATCGAGCCGGGGCTGACCCTGCAAAGCGATGAAAAGGGCATTACCGCGGAGATCGGCGGGCGGCTCATCGGCCGCTGGCCGCGCCCCGCCGACGACACGCCGGAAACCTGGGCGGTGGTGGCGATGAACGTGCTCGCCGCGGCGCAGGAGCGTTCCGGCGCGCTCGCCGGCATCGACGCCGAGGCGCTTTATCAGGCGTTCTTCGATTCCGCCCTGGCGCAGCTTGACCCGTTCTCCCGCTATGCCGGGCGGGCGGAGGCGGAGCGCCAGCAGGAGCGCCGCAACGGCTTCGGCGGCATCGGCATCCGCTACCGCCTGCACCGCGACCATCTGGAGGTCACCTCGGTGCTGGAGGGCACCCCCGCCGAGGACGCCGACATCGAGCCCGGCGACCGCGTCGTCAAGATCAACGACATCCCGGTGGACAACCTCTCGCGCAAGGCGGTGCACGACCTGTTGCGCGGGCCGGTGGACAGCCGCCTCGCCCTCACCCTCACCCACGGCGGCGAGGCCCGCGTCGTCGAGCTGCGGCGCGGCCTGGTCTCCACTCCCACCGCCTTCCTTTCCCAGACCGGCGGCATGCCGCGCCTCAAGATCACCCGCTTCAGCCAGCAGACCGTGGCGCTCTCGCGGCGCCTGATCGAGGAATACCTCGCCGCGGCGCGCGAACGCCCGGCAGGGCTGATTCTCGATTTGCGCGGCAACCCCGGCGGCCTGCTCGACCAGGCGGTGAGCCTGAGCGACCTGTTCCTGATCAAGGGCGACATCGTTTCCACCCGCGGCCGCCACCCCCACACCCAGCAAAGCTATCAGGCGACGCAGACCGACGTGCCCGGCGGCGACATTCTGGGCGGGCTGCCGATTCTGGTGCTGATCGACGGGCGCACCGCCTCGGCGGCGGAGATCGTCGCCGCCGCGCTGCAGGCGGATGGCCGCGCCGTGGTGGTGGGCACCACCTCCTACGGCAAGGGTACGGTGCAGACCGTGGTGGCGATGCCCAACGGCGGCGAACTGACGCTCACCTGGTCGCGCTTCTACACGCCTTCGGGCTATGCGCTGCACGGCCTGGGGGTGATGCCCACGGTGTGCACTGCCGAGGGCCGCACCACGCCGGAAATGCTGATGCGCGCGCTGACCGGCGGCACGCTGCCCGCCATCGCCAACTACGGCCGCTGGCGCAGCGTTCCCCTGGTCGATACCGATGCCCGCCGCGCGCTGCGCCGCGTCTGCCCGCCGGAGGACCACGGCGACCGCGACGCGCTCGACCTCGACGTGGCGCAGGCGGTCCTGCAGACTCCCGGCGCCTACCGCACCGCGCTGGCGGCGCTGGAAACCGCCTCGGCAAGCCGCCCTTCGCCGTAAGTCCGCTTTGAGGCTTGACATCGCCGCTGGAAACGTTATTTTCCGCGCTTCACA
>JBFWJB010000172.1:0-6637 GCA_050253435.1 Rhodospirillaceae bacterium | reverse complement strand
GCGAGGGGCATGATGATGGCGTAGGGGTTGACCGCGTAGGCCTCCTTCTGGGCGATCTTCGCGGTGGACGGCATGCACGAGACGCCGGCGATGCCGATGGTCGGGTTGTACTGGCCCTTGGTGAAGAGCCAGATCACCCAGCCGCCGAGCAGCCCGCCGAGGCCGGAGACCGCAAGCGCGGTGATGCCGAGCACCAGGAGAATGGCGACGCGGGAGTCCAAGAGCGTTCCCGCCTCGCACAGCACGCCCAGCACCAGCCCGAGGAACAGGGTGGAGCTGTAGGTCACGGTCTTTTCCAGGAGCTCCTGGTAGGGCTCGATCTCCGCCTCTTTGATCGCCACGCCGAGGAAGAACGAGAGGATCAGCGGCGCCGCCACCGGCAGCAGCAGGCAGAGCAGGCCGGCGATGACGATGGTGAAGATGAACTTCGCTTCCTGCGACACCTCGGGGAAGTCGAACTCCACTTCCTGGCCGCGGTACTTCTCCGGCACAAGCCACCTGATCAGGTAGGGGTAACCGGCGTAGGTCAGCGACAGATAGAGGTAGGCGATGATCGAGATCGGAACGAACAGTTCCTTCGCCATCACCAGCGAGGCGAACAGCACCATCGGGCCGTCGGCGCCGCCGATCGAGGCCACCGCGGCGGCCTGGCCGGGGGTCAGTCCGCAGTAGTAGCCGATCACCAGAGTGACGAAGGTGCCCATCTCGGCGAACAGCGCGATGATCACGCTGGTCCACGGCCGCGCCAGGATGAAGGAGATGTCGGACATCGAGCCGATGCCGAAAAACAGCATGCAGGCGACGAACGAGTTGGTGAAGGTGAAGTTGTAGACCGGCTGCAGGAAGTCGATCTGCATGATGTTGACCAGCGCCGCCGGGTCCTCGATCAGCGGGTCGAGGAAGAGGGTGCCGATCTTCTGCGCCTCGAGGAACATCACGCCGCCGTTGACGCACATCATGCCGAGGCCCATGGGCACCATGATGAGGGGTTCGAGCTTGCGGCGGAAACCCATCAGCGCGAGCACGAAGCCGAGCGCGATCATCCCCAGGCGCGAGAACGCGATCACCGGCTCCTGGACGAACATCGTGCCGATGCCGGGGAACATGTAAGTGAGTTGTTCGAGCATGATTTTCCTCGGCTTTATTGGGTTTCGGCGTCGCCGCTGCGCGAGAACGAACGCGCCAGCACGACAACGACCCCGATCACGGCAAACGCTATTGCGGCGGTGATGCCGTAACACATGATGGAATAGACGATTATGTTCACTTCATCCTCCGTGCGGCCCTGGCCCCGGCGGGCAGAACGGACCCTCCGGGAGGTGTGACTTGACCATCGCGCTTTCCGGGAAGCGCCGGTTTTCCAAAAGATACGCGGCGGCGGTAACCGCCAGCAGGTCGGCGGCGCCTCCCGGGCTGAGCCGCCTTTCGACGCAGACGGCGTTCAGCCGCTCGATTTCGGCGCGCCCCGCCTCGGAAAGCGCGCCGTCCAGATTGAGGATGCGCACCGCCTCGCCCTGCAGAAATGCCAGACCCTCCGGTCCGCCTCGCCAGAGGATGGTGGTGTCCTCCGTCTCCGCGATCAGAACCAGCAGGGTGTGCACCAGGGCGTCGTTCAGGCCGTGACCCGCGGCCAGGGCGGTGCGCAATGCGGGCAGGCCGTGGAAGGCGACCGACGGGAAACCCGCCTCCACCTCGCCGCGGATGCCGAGAACTCCATAATCCCGATAGAGAATTTCGCCGTTGGTCCGCGCGCGCGCCGGGTCGCGGCTCACCAGCTCGCGGTCGGTGAGGCCGTGGGTGATGCGCGCCGTCATGGCGAACGCCGCCGCAACGTCGGGCGTCCCGCCCTCCTGCGCCGCGGCGCCCGCCGCAGCGGCCAGCAGCCCGGCGCAGAAAAGCGCGCCGCGCTGGGTGTTGACGCCGTGGGTGGAAAACAGCAGGCGGCGGTCGAAATCACGCCCGATGGCGCGGATTGCCGGCAGCAGGGCCTCGGGAGCCCCGGCGTGCGCAAGCCCGGCCCGCGCGCAGTCGTAGAGCGCGGGCGCAATCGCCGCCGAGGACAGCATGAAGGTTTGGAGATCCATGTCGCGGTGCGCCCCCATGGCGCGCGGCGCGACAAGGCCCGGTTTCGGCCAGGCCGAAACCTCGAGCAACAGGCCGGTGAGAACGGCGGAGCCGATCTCCCGGACGGTCGATTCCGTTTCCTCGCTCATCGCGGTCGCCCGCGAGAACAAGTCCGGCGAGAAATCCATGGCCGTGCCCTTCCGGACGCGGGCGCCCCACAACGGAGCGCACGGACTTCGAACCCTGCCGATCACACGGATGCATACATCCGACGACGGCTTGCGGGCCGAAGCTCAGGATTTCACCGACACGAAATCACACATTCACTTGGTGTTACGTCCGTCAACTCTACGGGGCTCCCTCCCCGGCCACATGCCGGGACCCCGAAACGGACCCTCACTCGCGGTTCCTCCACGCCTTTTCACGACGGTGGGCCGACCCAGAACCGCTAGGGTCGAACCTGCGTACACACCCACCCTATGAGGGGGGTTCGAAGGCTGTCAACGCAAAAAGACAAAACCGTAAAAAATCTACGGAAAACGCCTCCAAATCGGCATCACCGCATGCCCCCGCATGCACGAATCGTATTCAACCGAGCATCGCGCCGCCGCCGAGCGCCACCAGTTCGTCCACCAGAGGCCGGGCGTAGGGGATGCCGTTCGCCGTCCGCTCCGCCGCAACGCGCGCCATGCGTTCGCCGGGATAACGCACCGCGTCGAACCCCGCGGCGGGCGGCAGGGCGTGCAGGCGGTCGATCTCCGCCTCCATGCGGTGCGCGAAGTCCGCCGGGTCGAGGAAGGCGTCGATGCGGAACGCCAGGAAGAAGTGGCCGTTGCCCGAGGGCCGGTCGTGATTGGTGAAGTTGTTGCGCACGTCGATGGAGAACAGCCCGCCGGAGAGGCAGCCGGTGAGGATGTCGAGGAGGAAGGCCAGCCCCGAACCCTTCGCGCCGCCGAAGGGCAGCAGCATCCCGGCGATCGCCGCGGCGGGGTCGGTGGTGGGGATGCCGTCCTTGTCCATGGCCCATCCCTGCGGAATCTCCCGCCCCTCGGCCAGCGCCTTGCGCACCTTGCGCAACGCCCCGTCGGAGGTCGCCATGTCGAGGGCGAAGGGCGCATACTTGCCCGCGGGCACCACCGCGGCGAGCGGATTGGTGCCGAGGAAGCGCGCCTTCGCGCCGAACGGCGCGGTCATCGCAATGGCGTTGGCGGAGGCAAGCGCGATGCAGCCCTGCGCCGCCGCACGCTCGATGTAGACCCCGGCCGCGCCGTAGTGGTTGGAGCCCTTCACCGCCGCCACGGCGATGCCCTGGGTCTCCACGGTTTCCAGCACCGCGTCCATTGCCTTTTCCGCCACCAGGGGGCCGAGGCCGTTGCCGCCGTCCACCGCGATCGCCCAGGGCAGGCGGTGGGTGACGGAGATCTCGGGCATCGGGTCGATGCGCCGGTCGGCGACGCTGCCCGCATACTCCGGCAGGCAGAACAGGCCGTGGGTGTCGATGCCGCGGATGTCGGCGGCGACCAGGTTGCGCGCGACGATTTCCGCATCGGCGGGCGGCACGTCGCGGGCGGTGAGGATATCCACCGCGGCGGCGGTGGCGGTGGCGGCGGAGACGGTGATGGTTTCGGCCATGATCGGGGGTTCCTTGCGCGGGAGCTATGCGGAGCGGGCGGCGGCGGCCACCTCTTGCGGCGTGCGGCCGACCAGGCGGGCGTAGGTTTCGGGGTCGGTGGCGCCCTCGCTGCCGAACACCAGCACGCGCGCGCGCGCGCCCAGGCCGAGGGCGGCGGCCACCGCGGGCGCGGCGGCGGCGGCCAGGCACCCGGCGAGGCCCGCCACTGCGGATTCGCCCGCGACGAACGGCGCATCGCCGCAGGCCCCATCGGCCAGCAGTTTCATCGCCGCGATGGCGGCGGCGTCGGAAACCACCAGATAGTCGTCGCCGCCGTCTTCCAACACTTCCCAGGCGAGCAGCGAGACCTCGCCGCAGGCAAGCCCCGCCATCACCGTTTCCAGGCTTCCGCCCACCGCCATCGGATGCCCGGCGGCGGCGCTTTCCAGCAGGCAGGCGGCGTTTTCCGGCTCCACCACGACGATGCGCGGCCGCGCCTCGGCGTAGGCCTCCCATGCCTGCGCCGCGACCGCCGCGGCCATCGCCCCCACCCCACCCTGGATGAAGATGTGGGTGGGCGGTACGGCCAGCGCGGAGAACGCCTCGTCGGCCATCAGCGTGTAGCCCTGCATCACGTCGCGCGGCACCTGCATGTAACCGGGGTACGAGGTGTCGGAAACCACGAAGCGCCCGTGCTTTTCCGCATCCGCCGCAGCCTGGCGCACCGTCGCGTCGTAGTTGCCGTCGACCCGCACCACCTGCGCGCCCAGGGCGGCGATGGCGCGCTCGCGCCCCGGGCTCACCGTGCCGTGGATGTAGATGACGCAGGCGCAGCCGAAGATGTGCGCCCCCCAGGCGACGGAGCGCCCGTGGTTGCCGTCGGTCGCCGTGGTCACGGTGACGGTGCGCGCCGCCGCGGCATATTTGCCGGAGAGCAGATCGGCGGTGGTGGCGGCGATGCCCTGCTTCGCCAGTTCCGCCTTGAGCAGGCGGTTGACCGCATAGGCGCCGCCCAGCGCCTTGAAGCTGCCGAGGCCGAAGCGCGGCGACTCGTCCTTGTAAAACAGCGCGCCCAGACCGGCGGCGCGGGCGATGCCCGCCAGATCGCGCAGCGGCGTTTCCGCATAGCCCGGCCAGGAGCCGATCTCCGCCTTCGCCGCGGCGAGGCCATCCGGCGGCATCACCGCGCGGACGCGCGCCGTCACCGGAACGCCGGTTGCGGCCTTGGGGTTGTGCTGATGGCGCAGGCCGGAAACGGGAACCAGGGGCATCGGATCGTCCTCGGGGCGGGAAATGGGGTGCATATTCTTTATGCACTTCTTTCTATAGCCTTTATGCGCCCGGAAAAAGGGCAAACCGGATGCGCCCTGCGGATTCGCCCGCGCCTAGCCCGCGGTCAGGGGCAGGTCGAGCGCCGTGCCGCCTTCGCCGAAGGAGACGGTCAGCACCGGCGGGCGGCCGTGCGGCACCTGGGCGCAGTGGTCGGCGTCCGCGCCGCAGATCGACAGGCGGATGCGGCTGCCCGCGGCGAAGCGCCAGCCCACCGGCAACAGCGGAATGCGCACGGTCTCGGCTTCGCCCGGCGTCAGCGGCGCCGCATCCTCGCGGTGGAAACTGCGGAACGGCCAGGACGTGCGGTAGGTTTCCGGCGCCGGGCTTTCCTTGCGGTGCAGCGCGCGCAGCAGGCCCTCGGTGACGTAACGCTCGGCGCCGTCGGCCTCCACCTCCGAGAGGTAGACGAACAGCGCCGCATCCGGCTCGCTGGCGGAAAAGCGCAGAGTGGCGCAGCCGTGCCCGGCCATCTCCAGCGCCTGCGGCAACGGCGCGCTGGTGTAGCTGAGCATATGGCCGCCACGGCCCTGCCAGTCGCCGTAGTAGTCGCGGCAGTCTTCTCCGGCGATGCGCTCGTAGCGGGTCTGCTTGCCGCTGCCGAGGGTGAAATCCACCTTGTAGGACTCGCTGCCCGCCGCTTCCGCCGCGGCGCTCAGGCGGCGCTCCGGCGCGGCGAAGAAACGGGTCTCCGCCGCTGCGGGCGGCCAGGAGGGCGCGGCGCGCCAAGCCTCCGCATGCATCACGTAGTAGTGCACCGGCGCCTCGTCGGCGATGCCGGTGTCCACGCCCATCAGGTAGGCGTCGAAGAAGCGCCGCACCTCGGCGAGCAGCGGAAAATCCGGCTCGACGCGCCGCCGCCAGGGCGACACGTCGATGCGCGCGCCGTGGTCCCACGGCCCGAGCAGCAGGTAGCGCGGATTGTCCGCCAGAGTGAGGTGGCGCGAGATCGCGCCGTTGCAGTAGCCCGCGCCGTCGTACCAGCCGGAAACCGAAAGCACCGCCACCTCCGGGCGGATGCCGCCGGAAACCGCATAAGGGCTGAACGACGCGGAACTGAAGCCGGGGTCGTAGGGCAGGCCCTCCTCGCGGAAGCGGAATTCCGGCATGAAGTCGGACTGGCGGAAGTTGCCGAAGTGCTCGCGCACCGCGGCGCGCACCATTTCCCCCTCCGGGTCGTCGTCCACCGGCTGCGGCCCGGCGAAGTCCGGATTGTTGAAATAGGCGAAGCGCTGCAGCAGGTCGCGGCGGTCGTGGTCGAGGCCGAGCATCATCTCGTCGTAGATGCCGGTCAGGGTCTTGAGGTGGATGCCGCCGGGAAAATAATTGTCGGCGTAGGTGTCCCACACCGAGGAGAGCGGCGCGATCGCCTTCACCGCCGGGTGCCCGGTGCTGGCGAGAAAGTCCGAGGTGCCGCCGAGGTAGGAAATGCCGGTGGCGCCGATCGCGCCGCTCGACCACGGCTGGCGCACGATCCAGTCGGCGATCTCACGGCAGTCCTCCCGCTCCTTCGGCGAGCGGAAGCTGTCGCGGGTGCCGAAGCTCGCGCCGGTGCCGCGCACGTCCACCACCACCACCGCATAGCCGCGCGGCACGAAGAAATCGCGGAACTTGCCGGTGTTGGGGTTGACC
>JBFWJB010000171.1:0-6655 GCA_050253435.1 Rhodospirillaceae bacterium | reverse complement strand
GAGAACAAAAGGTTCCGGCCCCGGCATTGCTGCCGGGGCCGTGGTTTCATAAGGCGTGGAGGGTGGGGCTACACCTTGAAGTAGCCGCGGTACCACTCGACGAAGCGGGCGATGCCGACCGACACCGGGGTGGAGGGCGCATAGCCCACCGCCTCGCGCAGGGCGGCGGTGTCCGCCGCGGTGGCGGGCACGTCGCCCGGCTGCATCGGCAGCAGGTTGAGCCTGGCTTTCTTGCCGAGGCAGGATTCCAGGGTGTTGATGTAGGTCATCAGCGGCACCGGGGAACCGCCGCCGATGTTGAAAATGCGGTAGGGAGCGATGCCGCTTTTCGACGGGTCGGGGTTGGCGGTGTCGGCGCGCCAGGCCGGGTCCGGCTGCGGCGGCTTGGCGGCGACGCGGACGATGCCTTCGACGATGTCGTCGATGTAGGTGAAGTCGCGGGTCATTTCGCCGCGGTTGAACACGTCGATCGGCTGGTCCGCGAGGATCGCCTTGGTGAACTTGAACAGCGCCATGTCCGGGCGGCCCCACGGGCCGTAGACGGTGAAGAAGCGCAGGCCCGTGGTCGGCAGGCCGAAGAGGTGGCTGTAGGAATGCGCCATCACCTCGTTGGACTTCTTGGTGGCGGCGTAGAGGCTCATCTGGTGCGCCGTGCCCTGGCTTTCGGCGAAGGGCATTGCGGCGTTGGCGCCGAACACCGAGCTGGTGGAGGCGTAGACCAGGTGCTTCACTCCGCCGTGGCGGCAGCATTCCAGGATGTTGACGAAGCCGACGAGGTTGCTGCTGACGTAGGAGAAGGGGTTTTCCACCGAGTAGCGCACCCCCGCCTGGGCGGCGAGGTTGATCACCGTGTCCGGCTGATGTTCGGCGAACACCGACTTCAGCATGTCGAGGTTGGCGATGTCGCCGATGACGTCGGTATAACCCTCGCGCGCGGCCAGAATGTCGGCGCGCGCCTGCTTCAGCGCCGGGTCGTAATAGGCGTTGCGGTTGTCGATGCCGACCACCTGATGCCCCGCCTCGAGCAGGCGCAGCGTGGTGTGGAAACCGATGAATCCGGCGGCGCCGGTAACGAGGACGGTCATGCCCTGAGCAACCTCTGACGGAAAAGGGGTGAGGGGGCATTAGTGCGGCAGGCAGGGGAAAAAAGCAACCCAATCCTCGGCAAAGCCGCCTTGCGTGGGGGTGCGCTCCGAGGTTAAAAAAAGGCTACACACACCCGGCACGCTGTGCTATACAGCCGCCCTTGCTGATGTTCCCGGCCCTGGTGGGGGATAGTTTAACGGTAGAACCGCGGACTCTGACTCCGTTAGTCGAGGTTCGAATCCTCGTCCCCCAGCCAAAGAAAGCCGCGCTATGCGCGGCTTTTCTTATGTACGGTTTTGCAGTTTTCACCGCGTGGTTTTGCAATTTTTGTTCTCGGCTTGTGCTTTTTCGAGGCGCGTGACGGCGCTGTCGGCGCGCTTCCGGCGGTCGGCGTCTTGGGTGTAGATCGCTACGACGGACTCCGTCCGATGGCCGGTCACGGCCATGATGTCGCGGGTATCGCATCCGGCATCCGCTCGCTGGGTGCGGGGTTCGTTTTGCGTTTCCGGAAGGATCGAAGGGCAGGAGAGGCTTACGCGAACCCCAGCAACGAGCGCTGATCGTCCCACGATATCGGCAGGTGGATGCGCTCGGTCAGGGTTTTCGCGCTGAGGTCGGCCGGATGCCGTCCGGCGACGATCGCCTCGTGGGTGACACCCGGGCAGTTCCGCCGCATTCAACGCTTCAGATAGAACTGCACCGGCACCACGAGTTCGATCCGGTCCCCCGCTATCCGCTCCGGCGGCGGCGGCAAGGGTTGCGCGCGGTTGAGGAGTTCGAGCGCCTCGGCGTCGAGGTCGGCGAAGCCCGACGACCGGCTGAGCCGCTTCGTCAGAACCCGCCCCTCACGATCGATGGCGAACGCGACGATGACCGTGCCCTGGCGGCGATTCCACTGCGCCGACCGCGGATAGCGTTTGAATTGCTCCAGCCGCCCAAGAAGCTCGCCCTGCCAGGAGGACGCCCGAGCCGGCGCCGCCTGGGCGTTTGCGCCGGGGACCGGCGCGGCGGTGATTTTCGCATTCGGTTCGATGACGGAGGCGGAAGGCGGCGCTGACGACGCCGCGGGCGATGGCACCGGCTCCGGCATCGGCTTGGGATGCGGCTTGGGTTTCGGCGCGGGCGGCTTGGGGTGCGGCAACGGCACGGCGTCGGTCACCGGCTTCGGCGGTGCGGCGGGGCGAACCTCGGGCAGCGGGGCGGGTTCCGCCACCTGCGCGGGAGCGGGCGGCGCGGCGGCGACCTCCACCGCGAACACCGGCGCGCCCGAGGCGCTCGGCGGGTCGGCGGCCCAGCTCAACCCCGCCAGCACCACCATGCCATGGCCGAGGGCGGCAACCCCCAGGCTTGCGAACCAGCGGACGGGTGCAGCGTCCTTCCTCACCGCGCGTCCTCACCCACCAGGGCCAGCCTGACGTATCCGGCATCGCGCAGGGCGTTCATCACCCCCATCAGGCGACCGTATTCCAGAACCCGGTCGGCACGCAGGAACACCCGTGTCTCGCGGTCGCCGCCGGTTGCGGCATCGAGGGCGTCGCCCAGGTCTTCGAGCGTCGCCGGAACCTTGCCCACCAGCACAGAGGCATCCGCCCGGACCGAAACGTAAAGCGGCGTGTCGGGACGCTTCAACGGTCGGGCGTTGGCGGCGGGCAGATCCACCGGAACGTCCACCGTCGCAAGCGGCGCGGCGACCATGAAAATGATCAACAGCACCAGCATCACGTCGATGAAGGGGGTGACGTTGATGTCGTGAACCTCATCGCCATCGCTGTCGTCGAAGGAAAACGCCATGGCGCGTCACTCCGCCGCGAGCTTGTGGACGTCCCGGTCGGCAAGGCCGCGCCCGAGCAGACGCAGGGTCAGCGCGGCCAGATCCTCCAACTCGGCGCGATATGCCGCCAGCGCGCGGGCGAAAAGATTATAGATCACCACTGCCGGAATCGCCGCGACGAGACCGAACGCGGTGGCAAGCAAGGCCTCCGCGATACCGGGCGCGACCACCGCGAGATTGGTGGTATGGCTTTCCGCGATACCGACGAAGCTGTTCATGATTCCCCATACCGTACCGAACAGTCCCACGAACGGCGCGGTCGCGCCGATGGTGGCGAGAACGCCGGTCCCGCCGCGCAGTCGCCGCACGCACCCCGCAACGACGCGCCCGACGGCAAGCTCGGCCCGCTCCCGCACCCCGGCATCCCCGTGCTCCCGTTCCAGCCGCACCACGGCCACGATCTCGGCCTCCGGAACGTCGCTCCGACTCTCGGGAAGCCGGTCGCAACGCCCCAATTCGCACAGCAGCGCGCGCAAGCGCCGCCGCGCGGAGCGGATCGCCACTCCCTGCGCCAGGGCGATGGTCCAGGTGGCCAGCGATGCGAGGAACAGCCCGCCCATCACGGTCTGCACCACCGCGTCGGCGTTGACGAACATCTCCCAGGGCGACAACGCAGCGATCTCCGGCGCCAGGGGGGTCATCGCGCGGCCTCCCAGGTGACGGCCGTCGGGGTGCGCCAAAGGAACCGTTCGAGATGGCCGCCGACGATCCCTTCGATACGGCGCAAATCGGCCTCCGTCTCCGCCATGCAGACAAGGTCGAGGGTTTCCCCCGCGGCCATGCGGCACTCCCCGCCGGGGAACGCGGCGCGGGCTTCCGCCCCCGAAACCTCCACGGCGATCTTATGGGCGAAATGTTTGGCGAGTTGGGTCATCGTCTGCGCCGGTTTGGGGGCGGCGACCCGGGCTTGGGATCGGAACATGGGAGTCTCCTTCATGAAACGGCAAGAGCGCGGTCGGCGATGACGACGGCGTAACCGCGCGAGCAGCTTTCCACCCGCGCCGACACGCCATAGGCCGCGCCGAGAATTTCCGGCGTCAGGGCGGTGCGCGCGGCGCCGAAGGTCAGCGGCCGGCCATCCTTCAGCACCGCGACGGAATCCGCGAAGCGGAGCGCCAGATTGATGTCGTGAATCGCCACCAGGGCGATGCTGCCGTCGCGCCGCGCCGCCTCCCGCACCGCTTCCAGTACGAAAATCTGCCACCGCAGGTCGAGCGCGCTGGTGGGTTCGTCCAGCAGCATCAGCCGCGGCGTACGGGCGAAAACCTGCGCCAGCGCGACCAGTTGCCGCTGGCCGCCGGACAGGGAATCCAGACGGCGCAACGCCAACCCGCCGATGCCGAGACGGGCGAACGTCTCCTCGATCCGGGCGGCGCGCGCGCTTCCGGTCAGATCGGGCACTGCCGCACGCAGCGCCGCGGCGACCACCTCATAGGCGACCAGCGAACTGCCCGACGGCAAGGTCTGCGGCAGATACCCGACCACCGCCGCCCGCGCGCGCTGTGGCATCTCCATCAACGCGGTATCGTCGAGGCCGACGCGCCCCTCGGTACGGAGCACGCCCGCGAGGCTTTTCAAAAGGGTCGACTTGCCCGCGCCGTTGGCCCCCAGAAGCGCGGTCACGCTGCCGGGTGCGAGGCGCGGCAGGGTGAACCCATCGAGGATGCGCTTGCAGCCGTAACCGGCGCTCACGGTGTCGATGCGAAGACCGGTCATTTCGCGCGTCCCTGGGAAATCAGAAGCCCCACGAACATCGGGATGCCGACGATGGCGGTGACGATGCCGACCGGAAGGATGATGCCGGGCGCGATGGTCTTGCTCGCCAGCGATGCCAGGCAAAGCATCAGGCTTCCCGCAAGTGCCGAGGCCGGGAGAGAGAAACGATGATCCTCGCCGACGAGAATCCGGGCGATATGAGGCGCGACCAGACCGACGAAGCCGATGGTGCCGACGAACGCCACCGCCACCGCCGCCATCAGGCTGACGCGGGTCAGGGTGGCAAGGCGCAACCGCTCCACGCCGATGCCGATGGCGCGGGCGTGTTCCTCCCCCGCGCGCAACGCGGTAAGCGACCATGCCCGCGAAAGCGCGAACGGCAGGCAGACTGCGAACACCGCCGTGACGATGCCGACGTGCGCCCACGTGGCGCGGGTCAGGCTGCCCATGCTCCAGAACACGATCTGTTGCACCGCGTCGGCGGAAGCCATGTACTGCACCAGCCAGACCAGCGCGTTGGCGGCGAAGCCGAGCGCGATGCCGAACAGCACCACGGTCTGCGCCCCCGCGCCCTGACGCCCCGCGAGCGCCTGTACCATCAGCGTCGCCGCAAGGGCGAAGGCGAACGCCGCCGCCGGAACCGCCCACGCGCCGCCGAGCCCCGGAATGCCGAGGCCGAAGACGATGGCGAGCGACGCCCCCAGCGTCGCGGCATGGGAAACGCCGAGGGTGAAGGGGCTGGCCAGCGGATTGGCGAGGACGGTCTGCATCTCCGCTCCGGCCAGGCCAAGCCCCGCGCCGACCGCGAACGCCATGCACGCGGTGGGCAGGCGAATGTCCCACAGCACGACGCGCTGCACCCGGTCGAGGCGGTCGGTGTCGAACAGGCCGCGCACGATATCGGACAGGGACAATGCCGACGCGCCGGTGGCGACGTCGGCAAAAAACGCCATGGCCGTGGCGGCGGCCAACGCCGCGACCAGAAGGACGCGGCGGTTGACGAACCGGGCATAAGCCTCCGCAAGGGGGAGGTCGGCTGCGGCCTCCATCATCGCGCCTCTGCCCAATACGCGCCGGTGGCGGCGAACGGCTGGAAACGCGCCATGAAATCGGCCAACGTCACCTGCGGATCCAGATCGGCGAAAGCCTGCGGATGGAACCACTTCGCCATCGCCTGCACGGCAACGACATTGAACGGCGAATGGAAGAAATGGTGCCAGATCGCATATGCGCGGCCCTGACGCACCGCATCGAGTTGGGCGATGCCGTTGCGCTTCAAACTGTTCGCCAGGCTCGCCCGCGCCTGCTCGGCGGAAACCCCCGGCCCGGCCTGAATCCGCGCGGGCTGGCTGATGCGGTTGAGCGGATTGCCGATGGCGGTGCCGATATAGACGTCCGGCTGGTGGCCGAGCAGATATTCGAGGCCGACCAAGCCCGAATTGCCGGAAATCAGGTCGCTGCCGAGGTTTTGGCCGCCCGCGCGGTCGATAAGGTTGCCGATCACCGCCGTGCCGACGCTGGCGCAGCACTCCGCCTGAAGGCCGACGCGGTTTTCGAGAAACACCAGAGGCCGACGGGACACCCCGGCGATGCGGGCATCCACCGCCGCCAGGGCCGTATCGTAAGCCTTGGCGAAGGCGTCGGCGCGCTCCTGACGCCCCAATATCTCGCCGAGGAGGCGCACGCTCCGGGTGGTGTTGACCAGCGGGTCACGGAAAAAGTCGATGAACACCACCGCGACGCCCGCCGCCTGAAGCCGCTCCACCAGTGCCGCCGCCTTGGGGCTCGGGCCGTGACCGGCAAGGGCGAAAACCGCGACGTCGGGCTTGAGCGCGATCGCGGCCTCGGCATTGAAGGTGTCGCCGGAAGCCTTGCCCACCGCCGGAATCCCGTCACCGGCGGGAAAATGTCGTTGCCAAAGCGCAAACCCGGCGGGGTCGAGCAGCGGGTATTCCCCCATCATGCCGACCACGCCTTTGAGCGGATCCTCGGGGCGAAGAATGCCGAGCGCGATCAGCATCC
>JBFWJB010000170.1:0-6724 GCA_050253435.1 Rhodospirillaceae bacterium | reverse complement strand
TTAAATCACCGCCAATCACAGGCCGATAGTCGTTGATATCCAGACCTGCCGCAGCCATAACGGAGGCAACGGTGCTGTTACTATTCGAATTGGTTGGAGCATAGGTAAAACCGGTTGAGTATACACCCCCCGGTTCTGCATTTTCATTGCTTGACAGCGAAATGGCAAACTCAACCATCGTTTCCCACAAGGCGTCCGCAGTGCTACCTTCCTCAATGAGGGTGAAGTTTCTCGCGTAAACGCTCGGGAGGTCATCGACAGTGTAAGGACCTTCTTCTTCGGAAACTGGACCGTCTTCCGAGTCGAGAATAGGCCGTGCAATTTCGATATTTATATATCCAGTGAAACCGGTTGTCTGCCCCGGCGGCCCACCCCTAATAACAAGCTCATCGCCTGAGTTTTCAATTCCATCTTGGTCATACACTAAATACATATGCTGAGGATTAAGGTGTTCGCTAACAGCAGGCTTACTGGCAATATATAATTTAGACGTCATTATAATCTCCATTTTATTAAAGAATTTATGGTCCGGTACATCCGTAGTATGCATCAATCTTTTTTGATAATTTATCGTAGTTGTCGTAGATCGCCCTAACTCTAAAGTGACATTTATACATTCCCGATTTGCTTGGCTTTATATATCTAGCCATTTTTTCGCTTTCTTCTATCGGTGGGTTTTGAACAAACTTATCTGCTACGAATATTTTCGCGCCTCCCACGTTAACCAATACATGCTCTATTTTTTGCCTTGATGTTCCAACAGGGAACATGGCTTCCATGGCGTCTCGAAACTCGTCAAAGCCCGCATAATCCTCAAACTGGAATTTGGATTCATCAAATTGCGGGCTGGACGGGTTTGTCTCTTTAATTCCAGCACAGGCCGAAATTGCAATAAACGACGACAAAACTATAATTGAAATAACTTTTATATTCATTGAATGTCCAAACTGAATCGACACAATTTAGTTTTATATTTTGTGATATTCTCAATTATTGAGATTTATTTCAACCAAAACAGATTTTCTGTAATGCTCGTTCTTCGCGGCCTACAGTCTCGGTGGCTTGTTGAACTTACCGCGCAGCGATGGCGGCTTGGGTGATGCCGGTGATGCAGAGGCTTGCACTGTAGGCATTTGTGGCGGAGCCGGTTTTGGCGCAGGTGGCGGTGACGGCTGCGCAAGAAACTTCGACCTGAACCCCGTGCGGGCAAGAAGCGCGCGAAGGCCGCGCGCACGGCGGTTTTTCACGCTGCGCTTCTTCGCCGGATTCATGAAACGCGAGAGCACACGCCGCACGGTCGGCATGAACGTGGGCAAAAGCTCGGGCGGGTCTTCAAACCCATCACTGTCCTTCGCAGTTGTACCTGCGCCCGCCTGTTCCGGCGATGGCGCGTCGTCGAGATGCAGGAAGCGCGATACGGCAACGGAGATTGCCGCGATGTCGGGAAACCAGTCGAACAGCCCTCCGGCGGCGGCTTCGCCCTGTTGTCCTGTGGCAACCTTTTTCTTCTTTTTCTTGCGGCCCGGTTCTGGTTGCAGGAAACGCGAGCCGCTTACTTTGCTGGCCTTGGCGGCGGTTCCGCCGCGCGCCTCTCTTGCCGTTGCCGTTCCGCCTCGCGGCGGTCTTCCTCGACCTGCGCCAAGAGCCGCGCCGCGCGAGCCGAGTCCTCGGCATAGCGGATACGCTCGCGCGCAAAGCCTGCCTGCTGGTCGCGCCGCTGCTGGTCGTGGCGCTCTTTCAATTCCTCGATATGTTCGGCCCGATCCTGCCGGATGAGTGTGCGAAGGTCGGCGCGCTCGATGGCCTGCCGTTCGCGCAGATGTTTCCATGCGGTATCTCGCTCAAGGCGTTTCTCCGCGCCGCGTCCCGGATTGAGGCGGTTTTGCAGGGCTTCGATATATCCCTCGATGCCGGACAGTTTCCCGTCGCGGATGAAGCGCTCGCGCTCGGCCTGCTGCTGGCGTCGCAGGCCGTCTATCTTTTCCCGCGCATCAAGGAACAGCACATGGCGGAGTTGGCGCAGTTCTACACTGTGCCATGCGGCCAGCTTGCCCGCCTCGGCCTGTTCACGGGCAGCCAGCGCCTCAGCGACGGCGGGCGCGAGTTCCGGCGCGCCGGAATCCTGCTTTTGCGCGTCCGGCATCTCGTCCTGCGCCTCCGGTGCTGGCGCGAGATCTTCGACGGGCGGGCGCTGCATCTCGAATGTAGGTGTCTCGGCATCTTTCTGCCGGTCGCGCTGCTGGGCTTTGGCTTCGCTGGCGGTGGGGAGCGCATCGCGCTCAACATCCGCCATGAAGGCCCGCGCCTCAGCGGCCTTCATTTTGAGTTCGCGGCTCAGGCTGTAAACGCTGCCCTCCGGCCCGACGAGCACGAAGTCCTTGCTGTCGCCCCGCGCCAGCACATAGCCCGCTTCTTCCACGGCGGCCTTAAACGCCATGCCGCTGTCACAGGATGATTTGAGCGCCGCAAGCTGCGCGCGGCGCTCTTGGGTGGAAAGCCCGCTGCGTTCGGCCTGTTGATGCTCCGCATGGCTGACATCCGCGCGCGGGAACTCCGGCTGCTTGGCGCGGTCGCGCTTGGCATGCTTGCCGGGAACGTGCTCATGGCCGAACTCGCGTTCCAGCTTGAGGCTGGCGCGCTCATGAGCGAGATAGTTATTGCTATCCGAGCGCATGGTCATGGTTTCGAGGTCGGTGCGGCACCAGACGATATGGATGTGCTGGCGGCCCTTCTTTTCGTGCAAGACCACGGCGCGGGGCTGGCCGTCCAGCCCGAGTTCCTGTTCCAGCACCTCGACGGCCCGCGCCCATTGTGCGGGCGTCATGTCATAGCGGGCGTCGGGGTCGATGTTGACGTGATAGAGGCCCTTCTTGCCGCGCGTACCCTCCGAGAGGGTTTGCCAGTCGCGGAAGGTCGCGGCGAAGTCATCGAGGCCGGAGTCTAGTTCCAGCACCTCCATGCGCTCGTTGGTGTCGGTGCGCTGAAGGTGGGCGGCAAGCTGGCGGGGTCCGGCGCGTGAGCCTCCTTTGATAATCATGCCGCCGCCTCACGGTTTGGGCGGCGGGATGAACTTGGACAATCCCGCTGGCGGTATGGCCTCCGGCGCTGCCGGTGCCGGGATTGGAGCCGGTGCAGGTGTCGCGGCCAGCGGTGATGCCGCCGCTGGCGCGCTATCCGGCTCCTTGCCAAGCGCGCCATAGATGAGGGTGCGAATGCGCGCGAAGTCGGCCAGCGCTTCGCGCAGGTCCGGCAAGACGGTTTCCGCCTCGCCGCCTGTATGCAGGTAGCGGGCAATCTGGTTCAGATTGCTGCCGGTCTTGCCAAGGTGGCCGAGGATTTGACGCAGCGCAGCACTGTCGGCAGGGATGCGACGCTGCGCGCGGGGACCGGCTTCGCCGATGAGCGCCGCACGGGCGAAGGCGGCGGCGGCCATACCCGCCCTGTCGGCGCGGGCGAGAAACGCCGACTTCTCGTCGGGCGTGACGCGGGCATAGATGGTGGCGGTGCGTTGCCGCCGTTCCGACTTGCGCCGCCCGGAAGGGCTGTGCTCTGAGCCGCTATCGCTCAAGCGCATCTCCTTTCTGCCGGACGTATCCGGCTGCGGGGTCGAGGGGGTATCCCCCTCCGCCCAAGTGCAGGGGCATGAAAGCCGCCTGCGTGTCGTCCAGAGCGCGCAAGCTCTGGCCGTGGGTGCCGGGACGCGGAAGTCTCCGGCGAGTGGTCGAGGGGTGCGATAACCCCTTGTCTGGTTCCAAGGACGATGTGCCTTGGTGGGTGCCGAGGGCAAAGCCCCGGTCATGGGTCGCAGGGAGCACGAAGGCTCCCCGCACGGGTGCAGGGGTGTGAAACCCCTTGCTCGGGAGGGATGCAACGGGAGGGCGAAGCGCCTTCCTTGCCAAGCCAGCACCTTCAGGTGCGGGGTGTGGACGGTCAGTCCGCACATGGCTTGCACACTCTCCTAAGCCATAACTTAGGTTAGCACGGGACGTGCTTGGGGGTGAGATAGCCAGCGCATGCGGCAAGGCGGAATGTCGCCGCCTGCATACAATCGTATGCGACTCGCTCAGCGCGTGATGAACCGCAGGATAGCACGAACGCGGGCGATGCGGCGAACCTTTCATCCCGCGCGCCCACCTTCGCCGCCGCCAGTGCCGAGCACGTCGCGGGCCTCGTTGAGCATCTGCGCGAAACGGGCCGAGCCGCCGGTGTCGGGATGCACCTTCTGCATCAGCCGCTTCCAAGCGGCCCGCACTTCGGCGGCGGTTGCGGCTTCCGAGAGGCCGAGAAGGTCGAGCGCTTCCGCGCGCGTCATTTTGCCGTTGGGTTTTGCGGCGCGCTGGCGCGCGCCGCCGGACTGGCGGCCATTATGGCCGCCGTCCGATTTGCCGCCCCGCACAAAATACGGGTTGTCGTCATAGGCTAGAGGCGGCTCCCAATAGAGATGCGGATAAACGGCGGCCAGCGACGCGAAGGCGTCGGGGAGCCGCCAGTAATCCACGGGCCGGACGTAATGCGGACGGTCGGCGGGGTTCAGGACAATCGCCACGTCGCGCCCCAAGGCCAGCACCTCGTCGGGCATGAGCAGCGGCCTGCCGGTCTCCCCGTAATTGACGTTCTCGCTATGCCCACCGCCGCCGGGGCCGAAGTTCTGGCCCTCGCCATGCCCGACCGTCTGCACGGTTACTTTGCCCAAGGTCTCGGAGAGGTAATTGGCGCTTTCAAGGTCGTTGACGTTGCAAAACCATTTGTAGGCGCAGTTCGAGAGGATGGTGCCCGCCGCCGCGCCATAGAGGTCTTTGAGCTGGTCGAGGCCCTGCACGATCAAGGTGAAGTCGATGCCGTAGCCCGACATGGTGGCGATATCGCGGGGTAAATCCTCGATGCGGCCAAGGGCAGGAAACTCGTCCATCAATATCATGCAGCGGTGCGGTGGACGCCCGCCCAAAGGATACCGCTTGAACGTATGCATGGCCGCCGTGGTCATCAGCCGGAGCCATGTGCGCTGGGTGTCGATACGGTCGGGCGGTATCACCAGATAGACCGTCACCGCCTCACGGATGAGGTCGGCCATGTCGAAGGATGATCGGGCGGTCGCCGCCTTTACCTGCGGGTCGGAGAGGAATTTTGTCGCCTCCGACAGATTGGACATGATGCCGCTATAAGTCTCTTGGGCAAGGTCGAGATACGGGCTGACCATCTCCCGTATCGCCCCGCCGAAGGCGCTGCTGGCCGCCATCGGCACCAGAAACCTCTCCGTGAAATCCCTCCGGCTCAGGCTCACAATCTCCCGCGCGCGGGCGAGCGTCTTTTGCTCGCCCGGCTGGTCGGTGATCCACAAGAGCACGGCGGTCAGGACGTTGGCGGCGCTGCCCTGCCAATAGCGGTCTTTGTCGCCGGGGGTCGTTGGACAGACCGCCGCAGCAAGCGCCTGCGCCACCGCAACGGCGTTGGGGTCGTCGCGCACCAGCACGTCCAGCGGATTGAAGGTCGCGGGCGCAAGGCCGCGCTCCTTGAACGTCTCCGCCAGTTCGCCCCACGGGTTGATGACGTGGACGGCGCTATTGAGAGTGCTGCGCCGGATGCGCGCCGTGATGGCGGCGTTTTCGCCCTTGGGGTCGATGACGATGGCCGAGCCGCCGTAGCGCAGGAGCGTCGGGACGATGACGCGGGTGCCCTTGCCCGTGCGGGTGCGCGCGACAATCAGCGTATGGTGCTCGGGCGTCGAGAGCACGGGCGCGCCCGCCTGCTGCTCGATGGGGATGGCTGAAAGCTCGGGGGCGCTGCTCTTGCCGAAAAACACGCCCCTGTGGCCGTCGTATGCGTCGGCAAGGCTATTGCGCACGTCCGCATAACGGGCGGAGCCGTAGTTGTCGGACAGGGCGGGTTTCGGTTTCGGTTTGCGCCGTTTGTCTTTGACCAGAAAAATAAGCCCTACAACGCCCACCAGCACAGTCAGCGGGCCGAACAGGCTGGCGAACAGCTTGCCGAGAAGGTCGATGCCCTCTCGGAACAGGCCCACGGCCATGTCCTTGCCAATCCGTGCAAGCTCGGTGACGTAGTTCCAAGGGGTCGGCTGTTTGGGCGGGTCGTATTGCGCTCTGAGCGCCGCCATGCGTTCGCGGGCGATGCTGTCGGCGGTGCTGCTCAGCATGAGGTCTTGGCCTGTGCCGAGGCTCTGCCATTTCCGGCGCAGGGCGGCTTCCGCTGCTTGCAGTTCGCCAGCGCGGCTGCGCCATGCCGCTGGGTCTATCTCGCCCATCTTGCGGCGGTACTCACTAGCCGCAAGCTCCACGCGGATATCGGCCAGCAACGCCGCGTCGCGATCAAAGACGCGCTGCTGCGCGGGCGGGAGCACCAGCCCGCGCGGCTCGCCGCCCTGCCGGAATATCGGGTTATCTTTCTGCCAGCTTGGCGCAGCCTCTTGCGCGGCGGCGGACAACGGCGACGCGGCAAGCGCCAGCGATAAGGCGACGGCCCGCAAGGGCTTCGTCGCCGCGCGCATCAGAACGGCCCTCTATCGGCGGGCGGCGTCCCGTTCGCCGCCGCGCCGGTCGGCACCGCCAGTTCCGGCGCGCCTTCGGCGGCGCAGAGGGCGTTCCAGAGTGCCGCGTAGTGCGGATGGCTCGTCGGGTCGGTTACGATGGTATGCAGGAGATTTTCGAGGTGATTGCTGACAATCTGCGCGAGCAAGTGCGACGGCGGGGCAGGATTCCGCCCGACTCGG
>JBFWJB010000169.1:2783-6765 GCA_050253435.1 Rhodospirillaceae bacterium | reverse complement strand
GCTTCTACCTGTTCCTGAAGGAGTGCGAATGGCGGTTCAACGGCGGGAGCCATAGAGACCTGCTTAACCAACTGAAAGCATGGGTCGATTCCCGCCAAAAACGTCCTTAGCTAGGACAGCCCCAAATCAAAAGTTATGGGGTCTGGGGCCCAAGGCCCCAGTAGGGTCCAGGGGCAAAGCCCCTGGCTTGGTTTTCAGTTTTCCTCTCCGAGCTGGCGATCGTGGATGCGCACGCCGCCCGGCGGGTCGCCAATCGTGGCGCTCGCGGAGGAATACGGACGCAGTCTCGATCCGGTGACGGCGCCGGGCAAACACCGAAGCCCGCTGTCGCGCCGGTTTTTCGCATTTTGCCGGGGCAGGGCGTCCGGCTGACCGCTCAGGCGGCGAGGCGTTTTTGCGCGTTGGCGACCACCGCCTTGAGGGCGGAAAGGTCGATGCCGTCGCGGCGCAGCATGGCGTGCAGGACGGGGTCGCCGTAGAGCTCGGCGAGGCTGGGTTCGCGCAGGTCCATGAAGGTGGAAGCGCGGGAAGAACTGCCCGGGGAAGGCGGGTTTGCGGTCTGCATAGGCTGGGTCCTCCTCCTGTCTCGGGTGGGGGGGTGCGGGCCTGATCTTGCGGCCTACCCTGAATCATCTGGGTCGAACCGGCTGTGATGTCCATCATGCCGCGGGCGATTTCACGCTTTCCTTACATTCCGGTGTGAAATCCTTCACGAAAAAGGCGGCAGATTTCTCTGCCGCCTGCTTGCGATGGGGGAATTTTACCGCCTAGGCGACGGCGAGATTGCGCAGCACGTAGGGCAGAATGCCGCCGTGGTTCATGTAGGCGATCTCGTCCGCCGTATCGATGCGGCAGGTGACGGTGATCGTCTCCTTGCCGCCGTCGGCGCGGGTGATCTCCACCGCGATGTCCTGGCGCGGCTGCACGTTGGCGAGGCCCCTGATGGTGAAGGTCTCGCTGCCGTCGAGGCCGAGGCTCTTGCGGGTCATGCCGTCCTTGAACTGCAACGGCAGGATACCCATGCCCACCAGGTTGGAGCGGTGGATGCGCTCGAAGCTCTCCACGATCACCACGCGCACGCCGAGGAGCTTGGTGCCCTTGGCCGCCCAGTCGCGCGACGAGCCGGTGCCGTATTCCTTGCCTGCGATGACGACGAGCGGAATGCCCTTCTCCTCGTAGGCCATGGCGGCGTCGTAGATCGACATCTGCTTGCCGTCGGGCATCAGGCGGGTGACGCCGCCCTCGGTGCCCGGCGCCATCTCGTTCTTGATGCGGATGTTGGCGAAGGTGCCGCGCATCATCACTTCGTGGTTGCCGCGGCGCGCGCCGTAGCTGTTGAAATCGGAGATCGTGATCTGCCGTTCGGAGAGGTAGGTCCCGGCCGGACCGCTGGCCTTGATGTTGCCCGCGGGCGAGATGTGGTCGGTGGTCACCGAATCGCCGAGAATGGCGAGCGGCCGCGCATCGATGATGTCGTCGATGCCGGGCGGGTCCATGGTCAGGCCCTCGAAGTAGGGCGGATTCTTGACGTAGGTGGACCCGTCCTGCCAGGCGTAGGTTTCGCCCTTGGCGACCTTGACCTCCTGCCACTCCTGCGGCCCGACGAAGACGTCGGCGTAGCGGTTGCGGTACATATCGGGCGAGAGGTTGGCGACGATCGCCGACTGGATCTCCGCCGGAGACGGCCAGATATCCGCAAGGAACACCGGCTTGCCGTCCGCGCCCGTGCCGAGCGGCTGGGTGGTGAGGTCCACCGCCATGCTGCCCGCGATCGCATAGGCCACCACCAGGGGCGGCGAGGCGAGGTAGTTCGCCTTGGTGTTGGGGGAAACCCGGCCCTCGAAGTTGCGGTTGCCGGAGAGCACGGCGCACACCGTGAGGTCGTTGGCGTCGATGGTCGCCACCAGCTCGTCGGCGAGCGGCCCGGAGTTGCCGATGCAGGTGGTGCAGCCGTAGCCCACGAGGTCGAAGCCGAGCTTCTCCAGCGGCTCCATCAGCCCCGCGGCGGAGAGGTAGTCGGTCACCACCTGGGAGCCGGGAGCAAGCGAGGTCTTTACCCACGGTTTGGCGCTAAGGCCCTTTTCCACCGCCTTCTTGGCGAGAAGGCCCGCGGCCATCAGCACCGAGGGGTTGGAGGTGTTGGTGCAACTGGTGATCGCGGCGATCATCACGTCGCCGTGGCCGATGGTGTAGTCGCGGTCCTGCACCGCAAAGCGCGCCGCCATGTCGGCGGTGGGATAGGCGGCGCGGAAGGCGGACGACGCGGACGCCAGAGTGATCCGGTCCTGCGGGCGCTTCGGTCCGGCGAGCGAGGGCTGCACCGTGCCCATGTCGAGCTCCAGCGTATCGGTGAACACCGGGTCCGGCGTGGTGGAATCGCGCCACAGGCCCTGCGCCTTGGCATAGGCCTCCACCAGCTTGATGCGGTGCGCGTCGCGGCCGGTGAAGGCGAGGAAGCGCAGGGTCTCCGCATCGACGGGGAAGAAGCCGCAGGTCGCGCCGTATTCCGGCGCCATGTTGGCGATGGTGGCGCGGTCGGTGAGCGGCATGTTGTCGAGGCCGGGGCCGAAGAACTCTACGAACTTGCCGACCACGCCCTTCTTGCGCAGCATCTCGGTGACGGTGAGCACCAGATCGGTGGCGGTGGTGCCCTCCTTCATCCGCCCGGTGAGGCGGAAGCCCACCACCTCGGGGATCAGCATGGAAACCGGCTGGCCCAGCATCGCCGCTTCGGCCTCGATGCCGCCGACGCCCCAGCCGAGCACCGAAAGCCCGTTGACCATGGTGGTGTGGCTGTCGGTGCCGACCAGGGTGTCCGGATAGGCGATGGACTTGCCGCCCTCTTCGCCAACCCATACCGTCTGCGCCAAGTACTCGACGTTGACCTGATGGCAGATGCCGGTGCCGGGCGGCACCACGCGGAAATTGGCGAACGCGGTCTGGCCCCAGCGCAGGAAGGCGTAACGCTCGCCGTTGCGGGCGAACTCCAGCTCCATGTTGCGGGCAAGCGCGGTGGGGTTGCCGTAAACGTCCACCATCACCGAGTGGTCGATCACCAGGTCCACCGGCGACAGCGGGTTGATCTTCTGCGGGTCCTTGCCCAGCGCGGCCATGGCGTCGCGCATCGCGGCGAGGTCCACCACCGCGGGCACGCCGGTGAAGTCCTGCATCAGCACGCGGGCGGGGCGATAGGCGATCTCCTGCTGCGAGGTGCGGTCCTTCAGCCAGGCGGCGATCGCCTTGACGTCGTCGGTGGTGACGGTCTTGCCGTCCTCGTAGCGCAGCAGGTTCTCCAGCAGAACCTTGAGAGAGAACGGCAGGCGGGAAAGCCCGGCCATGCCCGCGGCCTCGGCGGCGGGAATGCTGAAATAGTCGTAGGCCTTGCCTTCGACGGTGAGCGTTTTTCGAGTGTTCAGGGTGTCCTGGCCACACAGCGACATGAGAGTTCCTCCGATTTTTTCTCGGGTTGGGATGCGCGATGACAGGACGTGCGAAAACACCGGGAGCCCGGTGGCGAGTGGCGACTCCGATCGGCACGTCGGAACGGCTCTACATTTAACCCTTTGACGGGTGAGGACAAGAACCCCCGCGCGCGCCAGACGCAAAAAATCCGGGCAGGAAGGGTAAAAAACGAAAACGTTGCGAGGGGACTCGGTCCCCTCGCGCACCCCATAACTGGTTTTTCGCCGCGCAGCGGCAGGCATCCGTCACGCCGCGTGATGGCTCTATCGCGCTACGCGCAAAAACCAAAAAGTCATGGGAGGTGCGGAGGGACCGAGTCCCTCCGTGAAGTTTTTGTGTTAGTCCCGCAGGCCGTCGTAATCGGGGCCGAGGTCGTCCTGCCAGGGGCGGGCGCGTTCCAGGGCGACGAGTCCGGCGATCAGCGCCGCGGCGAGGACGAGGGCGACGACCCAGAACGGCAGGCCGATGAGGCTGTCGAGGCGGAGCTTGCCCGGCCCGCCCGAGAGCAGCAGGGGCTTGA
>JBFWJB010000169.1:0-2683 GCA_050253435.1 Rhodospirillaceae bacterium | reverse complement strand
CGTTCCAGGGCGACGAGTCCGGCGATCAGCGCCGCGGCGAGGACGAGGGCGACGACCCAGAACGGCAGGCCGATGAGGCTGTCGAGGCGGAGCTTGCCCGGCCCGCCCGAGAGCAGCAGGGGCTTGAGCGCCGGTTCGGCGTAGCCGAAGGCGACGGCTCCGGCGAGCGCGCCCGCAAGGGCGAACCAGGCGTCCTTGTAGCCGACGCCGATCTGCGCGAGCAGGGTGCCGGGGCACGCCCCGGCGAGCGTGATGCCGACGCCGAGGAGCGCGCCGCCCACGGCGTTGGCGATGACGTAGGTCGCCTTGGGGTGCAGCTTGACCCCATAGAAGCCGTTCATCACTGCAAGCAGGATGAGGCCGGTGGCGGTGGCGGTGAGGAACATCTTGAGCATGGTGAAGGTGCGGAACTGCATCTGCCCGACGATCACGCCGGGTTCGAACACGCGGCCTTTTTCCAGCGCGAAGCCGAAGGCGACGCCCATGAGGAGGCCGAGCACGACGAAGCGGTAGGTTTCCATGGCGGTGTCTCCTCAGACCTTGCGGAACAGCATGGCGGTGGCGATGCCGCCCGCGAACATGAAGGCGACGGCGATCATCGAGCTGACCGCGAGCTGGGCGATGCCGGAGATGCCGTGGCCGCTGGTGCACCCTCCGGCGAGGCGCGCGCCGATGAGCAGGATGAAGCCGCCCGCGAACGCCATGGCGGCGCGGCCGGAAAAGCTGGAAACCCCGGTGGCGCGCTTCCACACCGGGGCGACGGCGGCGCGCCGGGTGCCGGAAAGCCGGGCGGAGAGGAACGCGCCGAGCGCGATGCCGACCACCAGCGCTACCTGCCACCAGTTTTTCGCGCCCGCGGCGTGGCTGGCGAAATAGCCGATCTGCATCGCGCCCGCATCGAACAGCGCGGCGATGTGCCCGCCGACGGTGACGAAGGAGGACGACGCGCCGAGCGCGGTGTTGACCAGGAGGAAGGCGGGAATCTGCAACAGCCCGATCAGCACGCCCGCGGCGTAGGGCGACCACGCGGCGCGGCGCAGAAGCGACCGGCTTTTGCGCCAGGGGCAATGCGGCGACAGGCCGTTTTCGTCGTAGGAGGTTTCGGACATGGGGGTGCCTCGTGGTTGGGTGAACTCTAATATGAATGAAATCTAATATAATGATGCGGCGTGTCAAGCCCCTCGTGCGTCATCTGCTTTTCTCGTGAAAAGGTTGGGGCTTCGGGTATCATGCGGGCATGTTTGGGAATCCCTTCTCCGCCGCCCTGCCGCCTGTGCCGTTCCCGCTGATGCTGCGGGAGGCGGCGTGTTGGCGCGGCGAGACCGAGGTGTTCTCCGGTCTCGAGATGATGATCGAGGCCAGCGCGCTGTGGCTGGTGCGCGGCGACAACGGCGCGGGCAAGACCACGCTGCTGCGCCTGCTTGCCGGGCTTTTGCGCAGCGCGGACGGCGTGGTCGCCTGGGGCGACGGCCAGAGCCCGCGCAAGGCGCCGGAGCGGGCGCTGTTCGTCGGCCATGCGGATGCTTTGAAACCGGCGTTGACGGTGGGGGAGAACCTCGGCTTCTGGGCCGGGTTTTCCGGTTTGGACGAATCCCCCTGGCCGCAGGCGAGCGACCCCTTCGGGGTGTGGGCCTATGCCGACGTGCCGCTGCGCGCGCTTTCCGCCGGGCAGCGCCGCCGCGTCGCGCTGACGCGGCTGGCGTTTTCCGCAGCCCCTCTGTGGCTGCTCGACGAGCCGGTGACCGCGCTCGACGCCGCAGGGCAGCGCACGGTGTGGGAACTGGTGGCGGCGCATCGCCGCCGCGGCGGCGCGGTGGTGGCGACCACGCACGCGCCGCTGAGCCTGCCCGGCGCGCAGGAAATGACCCTGGGAGGCGCGCGATGACCGTCTTCCTCGCGGTGGTGCGGCGCGACCTCTTGCTCGCCTACCGCGACGGCGCGGGGACGTGGACGGTGCTCGGCTTTTTCGTCATCGCGGTGGCGGTGTTCCCCCTCGGCCTGGGGCCGGAGCCGCAGTTGCTCGCCCGCGTCGCCGCGGGGGTGGTGTGGGCGATGGCGCTGCTTGCCGCGCTCTTGTCGCTGGACACCCTGTTCGATGCGGACTGGCGCGACGGCAGCCTGGACCTGCTGCTGTCGGGCGATCTTGCGCCCGAAGCACTGGTGCTGGCCAAGGCGCTGGCACACTGGCTGGCGAGCGGTCTGCCGCTGATCGTCGTCGCACCGCTGGCCGGGGTGCTGCTGCACCTGCCGGGCGATGCCGCGCCGGTGCTGGCGGTTTCGCTGCTGCTCGGCACGCCGGCGCTGTCGCTGCTCGGCGCGCTCGGCGCGGCGCTGGCGCTGGGGGCGCGGCGCGGCACCGTGCTGCTGGCGGTGATGGTGCTGCCGCTCGCCGCGCCGGTGTTGATCTTCGGCGCGGGGGCGGCGGAATCGGCGATGCTGGGGTTGGCGGCGGGGCCGGGGCTCCTCATCTTGGGAGGCATTGCGCTGATGGCGCTGGCGGTGTGTCCGTTCGCCGCGGCGGCGGCGTTGCGGCAGGCGGTGGAGTAGGTCGAGCGTGGGCAAGGCGATCGCGGCGATGGGAGGATTCTTGCAGCGGCAGGCGCAGCCCGCCCGCGTCGTCGACCTGTGCGGGCGGTTTTTGCCGTTCGCCTTCGCGCTGACCGTGATCTGCCTCGCCGCCGGG
>JBFWJB010000168.1:0-6793 GCA_050253435.1 Rhodospirillaceae bacterium | reverse complement strand
GACGCCGGGTGCTTCGACTACAAGAAGATCGTGCTGGAGAGCCTGATGGCGTTCAAGCGCGCGGGCGCCGACGGCATCATTACCTATTTCGCCTGCGAGGCGGCGGCCTGGCTGAAGGAAACCGCCTGAAAGGGACCCCCGCGTGCCGACGTCTCCGGTTACTCTCGACACGATCCGCCAGGCGCAGCGCCAATTGCGCGGCCATGTGGTGCGCACGCCCCTGGTCGCCGCGCCCGCTCTCTCCGAGATGACCGGCGTGGACGTGCGGCTGAAGCTGGAAAACCTGCAGCTCACCGGCGCGTTCAAGGCGCGCGGCGCGCTGATCCGCCTGATCGGCCTGCCGCAGGCGGCGCGGCGCGCCGGGGTGATCGCGGTTTCGGCGGGCAACCATGCGCAGGGCGTCGCCTGGCACGCGGGCAAGCTCGGCATTCCGGCGACCATCGTGATGCCGCAGGGCACGCCGCTCACCAAGATCCAGCGCACCGAGGCGCTGGGGGCCACGGTAATCCGGCACGGCGAGAGCTACAGCGAGGCGGAGGAATTCGCCCTGGCGCTGGCCGAGGAGAAGGGGCTCACCCTGGTTCACCCCTTCGACGACCCGCTGGTGATCGCGGGCCAGGGCACCATCGGCCTGGAAATCCTCGAAGACTGCCCGGAGGTGGACGCGGTGATCGCGCCGGTCGGCGGCGGCGGGCTGATCTCCGGCATCGCCACGGCGATCGCGGCGGAAAAGCCGCAGGTGATGGTGGACGGCGTACAGGCCTACACCTACGCGGCGATGAGCGGCGCGATCTCCGGCTTCGGCGGCGCCATCGGCGGCGCGACCCTGGCCGAAGGCATCGCGGTGAAGAAGCCGGGCAAGCTCACCCGCTCGATCTGCGAGGCGCTGCTGCGCGACATCTACACGGTGAAGGAAACCGACATCGAGCGCGGCGTCGAGATGCTGTTCTCCGCCCACAAGCAGATCGCCGAGGGCGCGGGCGCCGCGCCGCTGGCCGCCCTGCTCGCCAACCATGCGCGTTTCGCCGGCAAGACCGTGGTGCTGGTGGTCTCCGGCGGCAACATCGACCCGGCGCTGCTCGCCACCATCCTGATGCGCGGTCTGGCGCGCGAGGGCCGCCTCACCCGACTGCGCATCGGCATTCCGGACCAGCCGGGGGCTCTCGCCGGGGTGGCGCGGGTGATCGGCGAAGGCGGCGCCAACATCGTCGAGGTGCACCACCAGCGCCTCTTCCTCGACGTTTCGGTGAAAATGACGGAACTCGACGTGCTGGTGGAGACCATGGGGTTCGATCACGTCGCCAATCTGGTGGAGGCGTTGAGCGCTGCGGGTTTCCCGGCGCGGGTGCTTTCCTCCAACACCCAGACCGCCGGATAAAGACTGCCCGATTATATCTTGAGGCTTTCCACCGAAGGTATAATGCTTCTAAAAATTTTCGGCGCGGTCTCTCCAAGCCGCGCGCAACATCCACGCATGCGGCGCATAAAAACTGCCCATGCACCTCTTGCCGTCGTCAAACAAGCCACGATCTCCATGAGAAGTTGGGGATTTTTTGTCCACTCCCTTGACTTGAACGACGCCAGTTGGCGATAAAGATACCTGCTGCCCGGAACGCGGGCCGGCACCGGGTCTGGGCCTGAGGAAAATTATGTTCGTTATCATCGGTTTCGTGACGGTGATCGGCTGCGTGCTTGGCGGCTACCTGATGGTCGGCGGAGAACTGGCCGTCCTGTTTCAGCCCGCAGAATTCATCGTCATCTTCGGCTCGGCGATCGGCGCCTTTTTCGTCGGCAATCCGGGAAGTGTGATCAGCGGTGCGGCCAAGAGCTTCGGCACCCTGTTCAAGGGCTCGCGGCACAGCAAGAAGACCTATCTCGAAACCCTGTGCATGCTCTACCAGATTTTCCGCCTGGCCAAGACCAAGGGCGACCTGGCGCTCGAAAGCCATGTGGAAAAACCTGAGGAAAGCCCGATCTTCACCGCCTATCCGTCGTTCGCCAAGGATCACCACGCGCTCGCCTTTCTGTGCGATTACCTGCGCCTGCTGACGTTGGGCACCAACAACGCGCATGAGGTGGAAACCATCATCGAGGCGGAGATCGAGGCGCACCATCACGAACTGACCCAGGTTTCCAGCGCGATCACCAACATCGCCGACGGCACCCCGGCGCTCGGCATCGTCGCCGCGGTTCTGGGCGTGATTCACACCATGGGTTCGATCTCCGAGCCGCCCGAGGTTCTCGGCCACCTCATCGGCGGCGCGCTGGTGGGCACCTTCGCCGGCGTGTTGATTTCCTACGGATTCGTCGGCCCGATCGGCCACGCGCTGGAAGTCACATACACCTCCGAAACCGACTTCCTGAAGTGCATGCGCACCGCCATTCTGGCGCATATGCAGGGCTACGCGCCGCAGGTCTCCGTGGAATTCGCCCGCAAGATCCTGCCGCCGCACGTCCGCCCCAGCTTCCAGGAAGTCGAGGAAGCGATCAGCAACGCAGGCTCCGAAGCGGCCTGACCTCCGGAACACCGCATCTCTCCGCACGGGATCGGGATGAGTCGAGGCGAGTATGGCGGAAGACGGCAAGAAACCGGTCATCAAGAAGGTCATCAAGAAAGGCGGACACGGCCACCACGGCGGCGCGTGGAAAATCGCCTACGCCGACTTCATGACCGCGATGTTCGCCTTTTTCCTGCTGATGTGGCTGCTGAACTCGATGACCGAGCAGCAGCTCTCCGGCATCGCCGACTATTTCGCGCCGACCACCGCCTCGCTCAGCAAAAGCGGCGCTGGCGGCATGCTCGGCGGCAAGGTGATCGGCGAGGGCGTGCTGTCCAGCAACTCCAGCTCCAGCGCCTTCAACCCCGGCCTGCCGCCGCCGACCTTCAACAACGGCGAGTCCCAGCAGGACCAGGCCCCTACCGAAGACGACATGCAGAAGGCGCAGGCGGAAAAGGAGCAGCAGCAGTTCGAGCAGACCGCCGAGGAAATCCGCAAGGCGATCGAAGGCGTGCCCGACCTCAAGGACCTGGGTAAGAACCTGCTGATCGACAACACCCCCGAGGGCCTGCGCATCCAGATCGTCGATCAGGACGGCTCGGCGATGTTTCCCTCCGGCTCCAGCCGGATGAACCCCAACATGCGCCGCCTGCTCGGCCTCGTCGCCACGGCGATCAAGGACGTGCCGAAGAAGGTGGCGATCTCCGGCCACACCGATTCGACCAAATACGCGGACCCCAACGGCTACGGCAACTGGGAGCTTTCGGCCGACCGCGCGCTGGCGTCGCGCCGGGTGCTGGTGGAACAGGGCTTCCCGACGGACCGGGTGCAGCGCGTCGTCGGGCGCTCCGACACCGACCCGCTGGACGTCAAGAACCTGGGCAATCCGCAGAACCGGCGCATCAGCATCGTGCTCTTGCGCGACAGCATCGCCCAGGCGGAAAAAGAACGTGCGACCCCGCAATCCCTGGGGATCACCAAGTAGGGCGTGCGTTCCGGCGACATGAGGCGCCATGAAGACCTATCGCACCGAGACCTTCGTCTTCCACACCACGGCGCCCGCGCCGTGCCCCTACCTGCCGCACCGCCTGGAGCGCAAGGTGGTGACCGAACTCGGCCAGGGCGATGCCGCGCGCTTTCATGAAATCCTCTCGCGCTCCGGCTTCCGCCGCAGCCACGCCATCGCCTACGCCCCCGCCTGCCCCGGCTGTTCCGCCTGCGTGCCGGTGCGCATCGACGCCGCCAACTTCCACGAAGGCCGTACTTTCCGGCGCATCCGCCGCACCAATGCGGATCTCACGCCCGCCCCCTGCCCGGCGGTCGCCACCGGTGAACAGCACCGCCTGTTCCTGCGCTATCAGGAGGTTCGCCACGCGGGCGGCGACATGGCGGCGATGGAATTCCACGAATACCGCTCGATGATCGAGGACAGCCCGATCGAGACCCTGGTGCTGGAATTCCGCGACCCGGAAGAGGCGCTGATCGCCGCGGTGCTCGCCGACGTGATGGAAGACGGCCTGTCGGCGGTCTATTCGTTCTATCGGCCGGACATGCCGAAGCGCAGCCTCGGCAGCTTCGTGGTGCTCACCCTGATCGACGCCTGCCGCAAGCTCGGCCTGCCCTACCTCTATCTCGGCTACTGGATCGCGGAAAGCCGCAAGATGGCCTACAAGGCGCGCTTCCAGCCGCTCGAAGGCTACGGCCCCGCGGGCTGGCGTCGCCTTCCTCCGCCGCCTACGGATCGTCCGGACTGACCACCAGTTGCACCACTTCGCCGTTGAAGGCGGTGCGTCCGTATTCGATGGGAATCCCCTCGGTGTCGATATTGACCGATTCGGTGATCAGCACCGGGCGGTTCTTCGGCTGCTTCAGCAGCTCCGCTTCTTCCAGGCTCGGCATCCGCGCGGTCACCCGCGTGCTCTTGCGGGTGTAGTCGAAGATGCCGAAGTAGGCATAGGTCGCGGTGATCGATTTCCGCTGTTTGTAAATCTCAAGAAATCCCTGGAACCGATTGAGCGGAAAGTAATGTTCCGCCGTGCTGATCGGCCGTTCATCGGCATGGGAAAGGTGCCGGACCCACACCGTGGGCTCCCCGTCGGAAAGCCCCAGGGCGCGGGCCACGGCGTGCGGCGCCGGGCGTTCGCCGGAATCCAGGATGACTCCGGAGGGCTCCAGGTTCTGCCGCCGCAGGTTCTCGGAGAAGCGGGTGCGCCGCGACAGCTGGTAGTCGATGACGTTCTCGTGGACGAAGGTGCCGCGCCCCCGCTCCACCCGGATCAGGCTGCCGGTTTCAAGATTGGCCAGCGCGCGGCGGATGGTGTGGCGGTTGACCGAAAAATGCGCCGCCAGTTCGAACTCGGTGGGCAATTGCTCGCCGGGCTTGATCGCTCCGGAACGGATGGCGCGGGCCAACAACGCCTCGACTTGTCGCCACAGCGGCGCGCCGTTCTCACGCCCCACATGCGCGGAACGCAGCCATTCCGCGGGCTCTGCGGCGATTTTCTCGGCGGTCATGGTTCCCCCACAAAACGTTCACGAATTCGGGCTTTCGAAAACGGTTCCAGTGTAATAGCATGACGCCATGTTGTCTAGACAAAGGTCCGACATGACCCGACACGACGCCACAGACGATGCCCCCGATACCGCCGCACGGCAAGGCTGGATGCGCCTTTTCGCGTTGTCCGACGCCGCATCTCTCGATGCCGCCCTGCCCATCGGCCTGGCCGAGGAAGTGCGCGTGCTGCGCGCGCCGGAAGTCGGCCTGGTGATGGTGCGCGGCCGCGTCGGCGGCGGCGGCGCGCCGTTCAACCTTGGGGAGATGCCGGTGGCGCGCTGCTCCGTGGCGCTGGCCGACGGCACCGTGGGCCACGCCTACGTCGCCGGGCGCGACCGCGCCAAGGCGCGGGCGGCGGCGATTCTCGACGCCCTGATGCAGCGCCCGGAAAGCCGGGCGGAACTGGAACGCACGCTGATCGCGCCACTTGCCGCCGCGCTCGCGGCGCGCCAACGGGCCGCGGCGGAAAAGGCCGCCGCCACCCGCGTCGATTTCTTCACCATGGTCCGGGGAGACTGACCCAGATGATGCCCTTCCCCTCGCCCACCGCCACCCTGGCGCCGCATCTGCCCTCGCCCGGCTTCGCCGACCCGGTGCGCGACGCGCAGAAGTGCTTCCGCAAGGTGCTTGCCGCGATCTCCTATCCCGGCCGTCTGCAGGACATGCGCGGGCTGTTGTCGATCGCGCCGGGGCCGCTCCACCCCGCCACAGCGGCGCTTTGCCTCACCCTTCTCGACCTCGATACCCCGGTGTGGCTGGGGCGCTCGACGGATACGCCGGACGTGCGGCAGTTCCTCTCCTTCCATTGCGGCTGTCCGGTCGCGGCGCAGCCCGGCGAGGCGGCCTTCGGCCTCGTCTCCGCCGAGGAGGCAACGGCGCTGATGGAGGCCTTTCACGTCGGCACGCCGGAATATCCGGACCGCGCCGCCACTCTCCTGGTCCAGACCCCCGCCCTCGCCGGCGGCCCGGCGGCGGAGATCGCCGGGCCCGGCATTCCCGGCAGCCAGACGATCGAGGCGGAGGGCCTCACCCCCGAATTCTGGACGCGGCGCGCCGCGATCAACGCGCTGTTCCCCACCGGGCTCGACATGATCCTGATCGACGCGTGGCGCATTGCCGGGCTGCCGCGCACCGTGTGCATTTAAAGGTAGGTTCGTTATGTACGTTGCGGTCAAGGGCGGCGAAAAGGCGATCGACAACGCCCATGCGCTGCTGGCGGAGGAACGGCGCGGCGACCCCGCGGTGCCGGAGCTTTCCATCGCGCAGATCAAGGAACAGATGACGCTGGCGGTGGACCGGGTGATGAGCGAGGGCTCGCTCTACGACGCCGATCTCGCGGCGCTGGCGCTGAAGCAGGCGCGCGGCGACGCGGTGGAGGCGATCTTCCTGCTGCGCGCCTACCGCACCACCTTGCCGCGACTCGCCGCGAGCCTGCCGCTGGACACTGCGAAAATGACGGTAAAACGCCGCATTTCCGCCACATTCAAAGACCTGCCCGGCGGCCAGGTGCTGGGCCCGACCTTCGACTATACCCACCGCCTGCTCGACTTCTCGCTGATGGAGCCCGCGGCGGAAGCGCCCCAGGCCGCCGCCGCGCCCGCCGATGCGGCGGCGATGCCGCGCGTCGTCGACATCCTCAACCACGAAGGCCTGATCGAGGCGGACTCCGCGCCCGCGGACGCCGAGCCCGGCGACCTCACCCGCGAGCCTCACGCCTTCCCCGCCGGGCGGGATTTGCGGC
>JBFWJB010000167.1:0-6807 GCA_050253435.1 Rhodospirillaceae bacterium | reverse complement strand
TGGCCGGCGCGCAGGTCGTCGCCGAACCAGGACACCACCAGCGAGACGCGCGCGAGGTTGGGGCAGGCGCCGAGGAGCTGGTCGAGGGACGCCTCGAAATCGCTGAAGAAGGAGGTGACGTGCCGGTTCTCCGGCCCGTAGCTCGCCTCGCCATAGACTTGGCGGATGTTGCGCGTGTCGTAGCCGAATTCGGTGGCGCCGGGGATCAGCGTCACCGCGCGCACCTGGCGCTCCAGCGCGCCGATGGAGCGCTCCACCTCCACGGTGATCTGCGGCAGGCGGTTGCCGTAGTCGGTCAGCTCCAGATTGCGGAAGGTGAGGTAGGCGACGCCGCGATAGGCCGGCGTGCCCGCCGTGCCCTGCTTCGCCTCGATCCACGAGTCCGGCGCCTCGTCCGCCCCGCCGAGATGGGTGGTGATGTGCAGGCGGCGCGTGTCCAGCAGCTTGCCGTCCGCCCAGATGCGGCCGATGCGCGAGACCGGACCTTCGCACAGGGCCACGGCGAAATTGGCGTAATAGGTGTAGGTCGTGGTGCTGGCGGAAAGGCTGCCGCCCTTGCCACCGACGGATTGCGTCTCCTCCTTCTTCACCTCCTTGAGCTTCAACGCCCAGATCACCTGTCCGGCGAGGCGCGCGCGGCCGTAGATGCGGGGCAGCGGTGCACCGGCGGTGGATGCCATCACGTCGAGGTCGGTGAGGCGCGGGCCTTCCGCATGGCGCGAGCGGTTGCCGCCGAGAAGCGCGCCGTCGATGACCGCGCCGCCGAGCGCGCCAAGCGCCCGCCCCGCCACCGCGCCGATGGGTCCGAACAGCGCGCCGCCGATAAGGCCGCCGGCCGCGCCGAGAAGCAGCGTCGCCATGGGTGAGGCTCCGGAATGGGGGGAAGATGATCCGAACCCGCCCCATCGCACCGTCATCGCCCGGCGTGTCCGGGCGATCCACGGTTTGGCGGGGTCGGGTTTGCGGGCAGCGCTCAAGCGGCCCGGTGGATGCCCCGGACAAGCCGGGGCATGACGGTGGGGAGGACGGTGCAAGCGCTCCACCTGCGGTGTCGCTTGTCCGGGGAACGGTGGATGAACCTCGCCCCCTACCCCACCCCGGGAAACGCGAACGCATACGCCAGCCGCCGCCGCCACCAGGGGGTCAGCGCGGTCTCGCACACGCTCGCGCCGTCATAGGCGTGGATCATGCGCCCGCCCTCGCAGAGCAGCGCGGCGTGCTTCGCCGGAAGGTGCTCCCGGAAGCGGAACAGCACCACGTCGCCAGGCTGCGCCTCGGCCAGCGGAATGGCGACGAGATGGCGCCGCGCGGTGTCGGCCAGCGTCTCGCAGCGACCGGCCTCGGCCCAGTCGGGCGCGTAGGACGGCAGCGTCTCCGGTTCCGGCCCCACCACCGCGCGCCAGATGCCGCGCACGAGGCCGAGGCAGTCCGCGCCGTGGCCCTTCAGGGAGGCGCGGTGGAGATAGGGCGTGCCGATCCAGGCGCGGGCCTCGGAGAGGATGGCAGCGCGCAGAGCGCCGGGGTCTGCGGGCGCGCTCATTCCCTCAGGCTCCCGTCGTATCCACCCTCGCCGGGAATGGCGACGGAGATCACCGCATCGTTGCCCGGCATGTGCGGGAAGCCGCGGAAATTGAATGCGTTTGAGAAGCGGTCGCGACAGGTCGCAAAGCGCTTGTCGCAGCCGGCGGTGAGGGTGATTTCGTCGCCCTCCGCCACCTCGAACGGCGGGCGCTGCCATAGGCGCAGGACCACCCCTTCCGCCTCCACGAGGTGCGCCTTCACCTCCGTCGCGAAACCCGCATTGGCGCCGGTCGCGAACACCGCGCGCCCCCGCGCGAAGGCGCCGGCGGCAAAGCCGTCGAGCCCGCTCACGCGCAGGCGCAGGGCCCCTTGGACGAGGCTCACGACGGCGGTGGCGGAATGGGCCGGCGCGGCGAGGTCCACGCCGCAGCGGGCGTCGCCGAGATCGGCATCGCAGGTGGGGCTAAAGAGGCGCCCGCGCGTCTGGTTGAAGGCATCCGCCAGAGCGCGAATCTCGGCGGTGAACACGCCGTCTTCCGAGCGCACCTCGCCGATGGTTCCGCGCCGCAGGAGAAGGTGCTGCGCGGGCGACTGCCAGTTGACCAGAAGCAGGTCCACGCCCGCCCCGTCATAGAGGCCGGCGGCGAGATCCGCCGCATCGAGCGCGTCGGCGCTGAGCGCGCCGGAAAGTTCTGCGCCGGTGACGGAAAGCCCCTGCGCCTGCGTGCTTTCCGAGCCCGCGATGCCGGAGGCGGCGAGGAAGGTCACGCCCGCGATGAGAAGGTCGCGATCATGGTCGGTGAAGCCGAGGACCAGTCCGTCGCGGCGGGTGACGCGCCAGGCGCGGCACAGCGTCGTGACGCCGCTCGCGAGATGGTCGGCGAGCGCGGGATCAAGGGTACGCATGTCAGCCTCACACGCGGATTTCGATGACGGGGATGCGGGGGATCGCGCCGGCCGCGAAAGCAGAGAGATCCACCTCAAGAAAATCGGTGTCGAAGCGCACCGGAACATCGAAGCGGAAGCCCGCCGTGACCACCGCCGACGCGGGCGGGATCGCACCCGCCGCGAAGGTGATGAGGCCCCGCGTGGCATCGAGAGAAAAGTGCGCGCCTTCAACATGTTCGATGCCATTCACCGCGACCTTCACGCTGCCCGCGACGGGCTTGGTGATGGCCCGCAGATAGGGGGCGTGGAGAGCGCCGTAACGCTTCGTCAGCGCGAAGGTGGCACGCACGCCGTCGCCGGCGCCGATGAGCTGGTCGAGGGCGCTCACCTCGCCGTCCGGAGCGGCCGAGGACTGGTCGAGACGATCGCGCCAGCGGAAGCCGTGGAGACGCCCGCGACGCTCCTCGAAGAAGGCGACGATTTCGGCCAGCGCGGCGAAGGTTTTCACCCCGTAACCAGCATCCCAGCGCCGTCGCGAATCAGCCTGGCGCGTGTTGCGTTCCTCGCGTCCCGATGCGGTGGTGACCACCTCTGTGACACGCTCCGGACCGCCGGAAGCGCCGAGAGCGACCTCCAGCGGAAACAAAATCTCATGAAAGGCGGCCATATGATGCCCCCATCCCCTAATTCTTGGCCGAAATCAGTAGAGATGGCCTTGACATAGTTGAACGTGACGCCTTGACTTTCCGATGCCCCGTTGAGCATGGAGCGAAAGCATGGCTACCAAGCCCGCGAAAAAGCCGGCCGCCGCCGCCGAGAAACCCGCCGAGAAGAAGGCCGCAGCCCCCAAGGCCGCAGCCAAGACCACAGCACCCAAGACCGCAGCACCCAAGCCCGCCGCCAAGCCCGCCGCCGCTCCCAAGGCTGCTGCGCCGAAGGCCGAAGCCAAGACCGCCGCACCGAAGGCCGCCGCGCCGAAGACGCCTGCCAAGAAGGCTGCTGCACCGAAGGCTGAAGCCAAGGCCGCGGCTCCCAAGGCCGCTGCACCGAAGGCGCCTGCCAAGAAGGCCGCTGCGCCCAAGGCTGCTGCTCCCAAGGCCGCTGCCCCGAAGGCCGAAGCCAAGGCCGCGGCTCCCAAGGCTGCCGCCAAGAAGGCTGCTGCTCCCAAGGCCGCTTCCGCGAAGGCCGCCGCCAAGCCCGCCGAGGCTCCGGCTCCCGAGAAGAAGGCCGCCGCTCCGAAGGCTGCGAAGGCACCCGCCAAGGCCGCTGCCCCCAAGCCCGCTGCGAAGCCCGCTGCCGAGAAGAAGGCTGCCGCTCCCAAGAAGGCTGCCGCCCCCAAGGCTGCTGCGAAGCCGGCCGCTGCCGCGGCTCCCGCACCCGCGCCGGAGACGAAGCCCGCCGCCGCCAAGAAGGCTGCTGCGCCGAAGGCTCCCGCGAAGAAGTGATCTTCGCTCCCCGATGGCGGCGTGCGGCTCAGGGCCCGCGCCACCGCCATCGGAGCGCCGCCGCAGGGCGGAGACACGAGACGGACGCCCAAGGGCGACGGAAGAGCGAAGATGCCGCCCACGGGCGGCAGCAGGGACCGGCTCCCGGCTTTCGTCCGGGAGCGCATGTTTGGCATTCGTCTGCGCCCGGGCACCGTGAGGCCTGGGCCTTTGCGTATCAGGGCACCCCTATTCCAGGGTGCCGATAGGTGGACGTCGTATCCGTTCGGGCATCGGCCAGTGGGGCAAGGCCGGAATGCCGCGAACGGAACGACCTCGCGGTGGGAAGCCGTCCCACCGATCGCACGCGCAAGCCGTCGCGGGCTTGCGGAGACGCTCGGCAAAGGGACGTTCCGCACCGAACATGATCTCGACAAGACCAGGAGGCGCCGGCACAGCTCAGCCGGACGGCGCTTCCGTGGGGCATGCGATGTATCCGCGCCTTGGATGAGCGCGCTACCCGCCAATGGCCTCAACGTCACGCGCGACATTCCGCCCTCACGCGCAAGCTGCCGGTTGGTCAGGGGATTTCGCGGCGGGCGCGGCGGCGCTATGGTCCCGGTGGCTCGCATCGGGCGAGCCGGTCCGGAACCTGCCTCGCTGCCAAAGCTCGCTGCCATGCCTCGCGCGTCTGCCCCCCTCTTCTCAGCCCGGCGCTTCGGCGTGGCGCGGATGTCTTTTGCGCTGGTGCTCGGCGCGGCCTTCGTCGGGGTCGCCGGTAGCGCGGCGATGGCGCAGTCCGCCAGCAAGGGCTCCAGCGGCAGCGGCAAGAGCGACAGCTTCTGCGCCAGCTATGGCGCGGGCTTCCAGCGGGTGCCCGGCACGGATTCCTGCGTGCGCAGCGGAGCGGCCGTGCGCACCGATGCCTACGGCGGCAGTGCACCGAGCAACGCGCCGAACCAGTTCAACAACACCATCACCCCGTCCCAGCCCTCCGCTGCGCCCGACCCGTGGAAGTCCGCGCGCTGAGGTGAGCCCTCACCCGCCGCGCTGCCCGCGCGCCACCGCCCGCGCCACCAGGCCCGAGACGTAGGCATCGGAGCGGCGGAAGCCGGAGAGGTCGGGCGTCGCAATATTCACCGTCACCGGCCCGCGTCCCGCGCCTTCGGAGGAGCGGACGCCGAGCCGGCCATCCGCCCCGCGCGCCAGCGGCAGGATGGCTTCCGCGCCCTTCTCCCCCATCAGGCCGAGGGAGGCGCCGAGGGGAAAATAGGTGGGCGCCGCCACCACCCCGCCGCGCGCGAAGGGCTTCACCTGTCCGTCCCCGATCACCCCGCCCTTGGCGAAACCGAGCCCGCCGGCGCCGGAGAGAAGAGACGTGAGCGAGCTCTCCAGCGGCTTCAAAGCGGCGGTCAGCGCGAGGTTGGCGAGGCGCGTCGCGAGCTGCTCCAGCACCGTGCCGAGGTCCTTGCCCTGCACGGCGAGCCCAGTGAAGGCGGAGGCGAGCGCCGAAGAAAAGCCGCGCGCGGAGACTTCCGCCGCGCCCAGCGCCGCCATGGCGCTGCGGGTGTCCACCTGAAGGGCGATATCGACGGTCTCGGTCACGGCATCATCCTCTCATGCGATCGGGAAACCGCGCCATGAGCGCGGCAAGGCCGGCGCGGTCGATGGCCTCCGACGCGGCGGGCAACAGCGCGGAAAGGGCGGCCGCAAGCTCACGCGGCGTCATCCGCCAGAAGGCGTCGGGGGCAAGCCGCAGCAGGCCGAAGCCGGCGCCCATGGCGAGCGCCCAGGGAAAGGCGCGCGCCGCGGGCGCCTCCTTCACGCCCGCTGCGGCAGCGGAGGGGATTGGGGCGTCTCCTCCCCGCCGAAGGTGGCGGCCAGCAAATCGGCGACGATGCGCGCGAAGCCCGCCGCGCCGCCATCCGCCCGCATCCGCTCCACCTCCTCCACGCGCACATCCGCCCCCGCGCCATTGAGCCCGGCGGCGATGATGCGCGCGGCGTCCCGCGCCGAGAGGCGGCCGCGGCCGAAGCGCTCGGCCAGCGCCATGAGATCGTCGGCACCGAACGCTGCCTCCAGCTCGGCGAGCGCGCCGAGGGTGAGGACCAGCACGCGCGGTGTGCCGTCGAGCACGGCGGAAATCTCGCCGCGCCGGCGGTTGGGCATCCCGCCGCCCATCACAGGGCCGCGAAGGCGATCTCGCCTGCGCTCTCCAAGGTGAGGTCGAAGGTGATTTCCCGGTCGTGCTCGGCCGCGATCTCCAGCGCCGTCACCTGGAACGGGCCGGTCAGCGTGCCGAAATCCGGGATCAGCAACTGGCAGCTTGCCAGCGCGCCGGAGAAGAAGAGCTGGCGGACGAGGGTGTCGGACGCCGCATCCTTGAACACGCCGGAACCGGAGACGGAGGCGCGCTTCACGCCCGCCCCGTCCAAAAGTTCGCGCCAGCGGCCGGCGCTCTCGGAATGGGTCACGTCCACGCTCTGCGCGTTGAAGGCGAGGGTGCGCGTGCGCAGCCCCGCCACGGTGATGAAGGAGGTGCCGTCATGCACCTTCAGGAGAAGGTCCTTGCCCTTCTGCGCGGCCATCTGTCTCTCCGGTCAAACGGGCTCGGTGACGGCGCGGAACCGCACCAGAGCGTGGAAGGTGCGCCCGTCGCTCTCGCGGCGGACCTCGGCGGTGGTGGCGCGCAGATTGGCGAGGCGATGGCCCTCAAGCGCGAGGGGCGCGTCGTGCAGCGCCGCCTGCACTCGCGCGGCGATGGCGAAGGCCTCCGCCCGCCCGCCGGAGCGGGAGAAGACGTGCAGCGTCAGCGCCTGCTCGGTGCCCGCCTCGGTGGCGGTGGACCAGTCCGCCACCACCGCCTCGCCGAGGGTGACGAAGGGAAAATCCGCATCGCCCGGCGGCACGTCATGGATGCGCGGCGCGCCGATGAGCGCCACCAGCGCCGCGTCCGCCACAAGGGCTGCGTGGA
>JBFWJB010000166.1:0-6812 GCA_050253435.1 Rhodospirillaceae bacterium | reverse complement strand
GGGCGAAGCGCACCGCGCCGTCGGCGCAGACGAGCGGGATCTCCACGGCGCGCGGCGCGGTGGTGGAGAACAGGCCGGTCAGGCGCTCGCGCTCCGACGGCGCGGTAAGGTCGGCGAGCGGGCGGCCGAGCAGCGCCATGTCGCCGCTGCCGTACCAGGAGAGGAAGCGCGGGTTGGCGTAGACGATGCGGCGCTCGCGGTCGAGCACGATGAGGCCTTCGGTGATCGTCTCCACCAGCAGGCGGTAGCGGTATTCGCTGTCCTTGAGCGCGCTTTCGCGCTGGCGCTCGGCGGTGACGTCGCGGCAGGTGACGAGGTGGCGGTCGGCGGCGATGGCGGTTTCCGCGATGCGCAGCGCAAGGCCGCCGGAGAGGGTGAGCAGGCAGGGCGCGGCGGTTTCCGCCGCGGCGCGGCGGTGCGCCAGCCAGGCTTCGGCGGCGCCGCCGCCGCGGCCGATCGCCGCCGCCGCTTCGAGATTTTCGGCGAAGGTGAGCGAACGCACGAGAGGCACCCCGAACAGCGCCCACGCCCGTGCGAAGGCCGGATTCCAGGCGAGAATGCCGTCCTCGGAGTCGAGCACCAGGAGGCCGTCGTCGAGGCTGTCGAAGGCGAGCGCGGCGGCGGAATCGGTGGGGCTGGAGGGCCTGAGCGGGCGCATGGGGCGGCGGCAATCCTTTGCAATGAGCCGAAAAATCATAGCACGCGGCGGCGGCGCGGTCATTGCCGCGCGCCGGATTCGCCGGATTCGCCGTTTCACCGCGCCGCCGCCGGTCGTATGCTGGTTTTACGAAGGTTTTTTGCAGCGGAGGCTCGTCATGACGACTCGCAACGCGTTGTTTCCCGGTTGGCCGATGGCGTGCGCCGCGGCGGAGGGCGGCGGACGGGTGGTGCGTATCGAAGACGGCGCGCGCCGCGCCGCTGCGCCGTCGGTGCATCACGCCGACGTCGTGGTGGCCGGGGCCAATCCGTTGTTGAACGCGCTGGCGGTGCTGGCGGAGGTGCGCGCCGGGCGGCGCGTCATCGTCGCGCCGCTGGCCGATGCCGACGACTGGCCCTACGCCCTCGGGCTGCAGGCCTCCTTCCACCGCTTCGTCGATGCCGCGGCGGAGACGCTCTATGCGCTCAATCCCAGCCGACGCCTGAATTTCCGCAACACGCCGTTCCCCGAGGCCGACCGCGCGCTGTTGTTCGCGCGCCTGCGGGAGCGCCGCCGCCGCATTCTCGATGCCGACGTGATGCGCCTCGATGCGGGCAGCCGCCTCGCCTGGGGCGGCGAGGACGAGGGCGGCGCGGTACGGCTGCTGTTGCGCCCGCCCGCGGGCTTCCCCGAGGAGCCGGACCCGGTTTCGGAAAACGCCGCGATGCTCGCCGCGGCGGAGGAGGACTGGGGCTTCGACATCCCGCGCGCGGTGTTCGGCGGCAAGAGCCGGGCGTCGCGGCGCGTTCTCGCGCAGATGGTGGTGGTGACCTCGGCGGCGGCGATCGCCGCCGCGCCGGCGGCGGGGGTGCGCCTCAAGTGCCTGGGCTCGGCGCGCGGCGCGCAGCCCGACGATGCGGCGCGCGAGGGCGCCGCCTTCGACGACGTGCTGGAGGCGATCCGCCCGTCGGCTCTTCCCGACGCCTAGGGCTCGATGCCGTAGCGTTTGCGGAACAGCTCCACCACTTCCGGGTCGGCGGGCGGCGGCGAGGTTTCCACGTCCTTGCCGAGCACGTCGAGGACCGTTTCCATCGCCTGGATGCGGCCGTGGAGCTTGTGCTCGGCGGAGATCACGTGCCAGGGCGCGGCCTCGGTGTGGGTCTTTTCGAACATCTCGGCGATCGCCTCCTCGTAGGCGGCGCGCTTGTCGCGGTTGCGGATGTCCTCGGGGGTGAGCTTCCAGCGCTTGTGCGGCTTTTTCAGCCGTTCGGTGAAGCGGGCGAGCTGTTCTTCGGGGGAGATGTGGAGGAACAGCTTGACGATGCGCGCCCCGTCGTCCACCAGCATGCGCTCGAATTCGTTGATTTCCTCATAGGCGCGCCGCCATTCCTGCTTGCGGGCGAAGCCTTCCACCCGTTCCACCAGGACGCGGCCGTACCAGGTGCGGTCGAAGATCGCGAGGTCGCCCTTCAAGGGCAGCTTCACCCAGAAGCGGTAGAGGTAGTGCCGTCCCTGGTCGTCCGGATTGGGCGCGGCGATCGACCAGACGTGGCAGTGCCGCGGCTCCAGGCGCTCGTTGAGGCGGCGGATCACCCCGCCCTTGCCCGCCGCATCCCAGCCTTCGAAGGCGATGATGGCGCGGCGGCCTTCGTGCAGATAGCGCTGCTGCAGGGCGAGCAGCTTGAACTGCAGCTTGGAGATCCGGCGTTCGTATTCCTCGACGGTATCCACCGCCGCGGAAAGGTCCGCGTCGGCGAGGGAGGGGGTCTTGCCGTTGTTGTGGGATTTCTTCTTGCCGGACATCGGGGGCCTCGGGTGGTTTTTGCCGCAAACCGTTATTATGTGGCGTATCGATGCGAAGTCAAAATCCGGGCATGAATTTTCAGCGTCCGCTCACGATCCGCTGGATTCGGGCGGGCAAGTGTGACAAACACTCAAGATGTTGCGGGCAGGCGCGCGGCGGCAACCGCCGTGGACGATCTTTCGCCCCCAGCCTTTTCGTGTGGGATGTCGGGATGCCCCGCCCGTCCGTCAGGTGGGCCGGCGGCGCCTTTCCGGTTTTGGGCTTCTTGTGAAATCACGGACGACCGTCCGCTGCGGGCATGCGCGGGCGGCAAACAACGGGAGGAAGGACTATGGCGGTACGGGTTGCGATCAACGGGTTCGGCAGGATCGGGCGGCTGGTGTTCCGCGCCCTCGTCGAATCGGGGCGCAAGGACATCGAGGTCGTGGCGATCAACGATCTGGGCTCCGCCGAGGCCAACGCCCACCTGGTGAAGTTCGATTCCGTGCACGGCCGTCTGCCGGAAGACGTTGCGGTGACCGGCGACGTGATGACGGTGGGCGACCGCAAGATCAAGGTGGTCGCCGAGCGCGACCCGTCGAAGTTGCCGTGGAAGGAACTCGGCATCGACATCTGCATGGAATGCACCGGCATCTTCACCGACCGCGACAAGGCCAAGGTGCACCTGGAGGCGGGCGCGAAGCGGGTTCTGGTGTCCGCGCCTTCTGCCGGCGCCGACCTCACCGTGGTCTACGGCGTCAACCACGACAAGCTGACCAAGGATCACCTGGTGGTCTCCAACGCGTCGTGCACCACCAACTGCCTCGCGCCGGTGGCCTATGTGCTGCACAAGGAATTCGGCATCGAGCACGGCTTCATGACCACGGTGCACGCCTACACCGGCGACCAGCGCCTCGCCGACACCCTGCACAAGGACCTGCACCGCGCCCGCGCCGCGGCGATGTCGATGATCCCCACCACCACCGGCGCGGCCAAGGCGGTCGGCCTGGTGCTGCCGGAACTCAAGGGCAAGCTCGACGGCTCGTCGATCCGCGTGCCGACCCCCAACGTGTCGATGATCGACTTCAAGTGCGTGGTCAAGACCGCCGCCACCATCGAGGCGATCAACGCCGCGATGGAGGCCGCCGCCGCCGGTCCGCTCAAGGGCATTCTCGCGGTCAACGGCCTGCCGCTGGTTTCGGTGGACTTCAACCACTGCGCCAACAGCTCGACGTTCGACCTGTCCGAGACCAAGGTGATCGAGGGCACCTTCGTGCGCGTGCTGTCGTGGTACGACAACGAATGGGGCTTCTCCAACCGCATGCTGGACACCGCGGCTGCGATCGCCAAGCTGATCTGACCTGCGGCGTCATGGTTACGCCCGCGGCCGCGCCTTTCCGCGCGGCCGCGGGCGGTTCTCGGAACGGATAAAAGACGAGGGGGAGGAACCGGAGATGGCCTTCAAGACCCTGAGCGACATCGCGGTGCGCGGCAAGAAGGTGTTCGTGCGCGCCGATCTCAACGTGCCGGTGAAGGACGGCGTGGTCACCGACGCAACGCGCATCGACCGCTCCGCCGCCACGATCTCCGAGCTGCTCGCCGCCGGCGCGGCGGTGATCGTCGGCTCCCACTTCGGACGGCCGAAGGGACCGGAGGCGAAGTATTCCCTCGCCCCGGTGGTGGCGCCTCTCTCCGCCGCCCTGAACGGCGTGGCGGTGGCCTTCGCCCCGGATTGCGTCGGCCCCGAGGTGGAAAAGCTCGCCGCGGCCCTGAAACCCGGCGAGGTGCTGCTGCTCGAAAACCTGCGCTTCCACCCCGAGGAGGAGAAGAACGACCCGGCCTTCGCCGATGCGCTCTGCCGCCTCGCCGACGTCTACGTCAACGACGCGTTCTCCACCGCGCACCGCGCCCACGCTTCCACCGAGGCGATGGCGCACCGCCTGCCCGCCGCGGCGGGCCGCCTGATGCAGGCCGAGCTCGAAGCCCTCGCCGCGGTGCTGGAAAGCCCGAAGCGCCCGGTCGCCGCGGTGGTGGGCGGGGCCAAGGTCTCCACCAAGCTCGACCTCCTGGGCAACCTCATCGCCAAGGTGGACACCCTGATCATCGGCGGTGCCATGGCCAACACCTTCCTCGCCGCCCAGGGCGTCGCCGTCGGCAAGTCGCTGTGCGAGACCGAGATGCTGGACACCGCGCGCGAGGTGATGCAGGCGGCCAAGGACAAGGGCTGCGACCTGGTGCTGCCCGCCGACGTGGTGGTGGCCCCGGCCTTCGCCGAGGGCGCGCCGTCGCAGGTGGTGGCTGCGGATGCGGTGCCCGCCGATCAGATGATCCTGGATATCGGGCCGGTGGCCGCGCGCACCGTGATCAACCGCCTGGCGGAGAGCGCCACGCTGCTGTGGAACGGGCCGTTCGGCGCCTTCGAGATCAAGCCGTTCGACGCGGGCACCAACGCGGTGGCGCGCGGCGCGGCGGACCTCACCGAAAAGGGCATGCTGGTCTCGGTGGCGGGCGGCGGCGACACCGTCGCGGCGCTGATCAACGCCGGCGTGGCGGAGCGCCTGAGCTACGTTTCGACCGCGGGCGGCGCCTTCCTGGAGTGGCTGGAAGGCAAGACCCTGCCCGGCGTCGCGGCGCTTGGCTAGGCGCAGCGGGCGAGGCCGCGCGTGACCGGAACGCATGCGGGCGGCGCGATGTCGGCAGCCGAGATGGCGGTGCGTCTCGAAGGCACCAACATCAGCCCCCAGACCTTCCTCGCCACCGACTATCTCAACCACTTCAACGAGGTGGTGATGCTGCTCGGCATGCTGGGCGACATGCCCGAGATGTTCGAGGACGTCGCCGCCTGGGCGCCCAAAAGCTACGCCGACCACTTCCGCGACAGCAGCTTTTCCGACCGCGAGCTGGCCATCGCCGCCTATGAGATGGCGCCCGAGCGCTATCGCCACCCCTTCGACGACACCATCGCCCAGGCGGAGCGCGTCGTCGCCCGCTCGGTGGAGGAGATCGGCCGCGCCATCGACGCCGGAGAGACCGAACGGGTTGCGCTTCTCGGGGAGGGCGCCTCGCGCATCCTGCAAAAGTTGATCGACGTCGCCTCTGGTATTATCCACGGTTCGGAAAAGGGGATGTCGCAGGCGGAAGTCGACGCCTTTATCGGCGATCCATGATCTCCGCTTCGCCAAAGAATCCTTCCGGGACGGGATTTCCCGTGTCATTCTCGGTTGTCGCCGGGTAAGGCTTTGGATACACTGCGGCGGGTGGAGTTTCACGGCGCAGGGGGACACGTGCCAGTCCGGAACTGCACTTCATACTACTAAAAGGGATACCGAATTCGGAGCGGGCGGAACGCTCGGGGATCATACAAAAAGGTAGTTCGGGACGATGGCCTTCTCGCAAATCCGGGTTTTGTTGATTGGCTCAGCCATGCTTCTGGGCGGCTGCTCCTTCACTTCCGACTCCTTGTTTCCCTCCCTGGGGGGCGAGGACAAGCCGGCACCGGCTTCCGACAGCATGCCGGAAGGCGCTAAGGGACCAGCGCTCGGCACCACCAACTTCGAGCCGGGCCCGGTAACGCCGGGTGCGCCGACGGGCACCTTCGTCGGACGTAAGGTTCAGGCGTTCCGCGGCGATCTGGCCGCGCTCAAGGCGATCATCAGCCAGCGCAACGCCACCTTGCAGAGCCTGCGCTCGCAGACCTCGCGGGCGGCGGGCTCCTACCACGAGCTGGTCGGCGCGATCAACACCCGGCTGCAGGTCGGTTCCACCCCGGGCAACCCGATCCTCGTCGCCAACTGGCGCAAGGCGCAGGAGCTGCTCAACGGCATGACCGCCGACGTCGCCAAGCTGTCGCAGCTCTCCACCGAGGTTTCTTCGGACTCCGCCATGGCCGCCTACCTGCTGGACTCGGTGCGGGCCTCCTACTCGCTCTCCGGCGCGATCGAGGAAGACCACCGCCAGCTCCGCGTGCTCGAGGACGACACCAACCAGACGGTGGTGCTGATCGACCGCCTGCTCAAGGAGCTCAACGGCGACATCTCGCGCCAGCAGCAGTACATCGCCAACGAGCGCGCCAATCTCAACGTGCTCTCCGCCTCGGTGCAGAGCGGCCAGATGTACGGCAGCGGCGTTGCCGCCTATGCGGCCCACAGCGGGGCCGAGGCCGCCACGCCGATGCGCCTGTCGCCGCTCAACCTCGCCGACCGCCGTCCGCTGGTGGTGATCCGCTTCGACCGCGCCAACGTCGCCTACGAGCAGGCGCTCTACCAGGCGGTGCGCGACGCGCTCGACCGTCGCCCGGATGCGCGCTTCGACCTCGTCGCGGTGTCGCCGGCCGCGGCCTCGCCGGGCCAGACCGCGCGTGCCTCCAACGCGGCGCGCCGCAACGCCGAAAAG
>JBFWJB010000165.1:0-6876 GCA_050253435.1 Rhodospirillaceae bacterium | reverse complement strand
CGTAGGGCAGGTCGAACACCGCGTCGAGCTCGGCGGTGGAGAGCGGCGCGGGCGGCGGCGCCACCCACACCGCGCGGCCGCCCTGGAACTGCATCAGGGCGCGGCCGTTGCGCGGGTTGCTTTCCAGGTGCGCGAGGCGCGCCGCGTGCGCATAGAGCGCGCGGTCCGCCGCCACCGCGGCGAAATCGGGCAGCAGCAGCGCGGTCTCCGCATCGCGCGGCGGGCGCTCGCGCGGCCCCGCCTCGTCGGGCAGGCGGGTCTCGTCGATCAGCACCACGCCCTCCGGCGGCGCATCCGCCGCCACCGCGACGCCGCGCACGTTGCGCAGGTCGCCCGCGCCCTTGCCGGAGGCGAAGCGGTGCGCGATTTCCGTAAGCGCGCGCTCCGCATTGCCGTAGACCAGCGCGTCCGCCTTGGCGTCGAACAGCACCGAACGCCGCACCTTGTCGGACCAGTAGTCGTAGTGTGCGAGGCGGCGCAGGCTCGCCTCGATGCCGCCGATCACCACCGGCGCGTCCTTGAACGCCTCGCGGCAGCGCTGCGCATAGACGATCGCCGCGCGGTCCGGGCGTTTGCCGCCCTTGTCGCCGGGGGTGTAGGCGTCGTTGCTGCGGATGCGGCGGTCGGCGGTGTAGCGGTTGACCATGGAGTCCATGTTCCCCGCGGTGACGCCGAAGAAGAGATTGGGTTTGCCCAGCGCGGCGAAGGCTTCGGGCGAAGACCAGTCCGGCTGCGCGATGACGCCGACGCGGAAGCCCTGCGCCTCCAGCACCCGGCCGATCACCGCCGCGCCGAAGGAGGGATGGTCGATATAGGCGTCGCCGGAGACGATCACCACGTCGCAGGAGTCCCACCCCAGCTCCGTCAACTCCTCCCGGCTCATCGGCAGAAACGGCGCGGGGCCGAAACGGTGCGCCCAGAACTTCCGGTACGAAAACAGGCCTTTTTCCGCCGCCACGCGATACATCCTTTCGCCCTGCGCCGCGATCTTGCCGACAAGACGGGCGCCGCGGCGTTTATAGCGTAAAAATATCGTAAGCGAGAGTCGTCTGTATGCGATTCCGATTATCGAGACCTACCGGTCTATGTATACTGTCGCGCGCTGCCTCCCTTGGAACGGAAACCTCATCGTGATGCGACGTTTCGGATACCGCCCGGGCCTCTGTGCGGCCCTGATCGTCCTCGGCATGTCGTACGCCGCAGCGCCCGCCGCCGCAGCGCCGCAAGGCCGTCAGGCGGCCGCCGCGCCGGTGGTGGTGGCAGAGGCGGAGCGCCGCGACGTGCCGCGCCTGGTGCGCACCTACGGCAGCGTGCTCGCCTCCTCCACCGCGCAGATCAAGTCCCTGGTCGAAGGCCGGGTGATCGGGGCGTTCTTCACCGAGGGCGACATGGTCAAGGCGGGGGATCTTCTCTTCCGCATCGACCCGCGTCCCTTCCAGGCCGATCTGGAGCAGGCGCAGGCGGTCCTCGCCCGCGACCAGGCGCAGCTCGACAAGGCGCGCCTCGAGCTTGCCCGCCAGAAGGACCTGAGCAAGCGCGGCGTCGCCTCGGCGCAGAAGTTCGAACAGGCGCAGGCCGAGGCCAAGGCCCTGGCCGCCACCGTGGCCGCCGACGCAGCACTGCTCGCCAACGCCAGGCTGAAACTCGGCTATACCGAAATCCGCGCTCCCTTCTCCGGCAAGACCGGACCGATCCTCATCCATCCCGGCAACATCGTGAAGGCCAACGGCGACACCGCGCTGGTGACGCTGTCGGCAATCGAGCCGGTGCGCATCTCCGTCACCCTGGCGCAACAGCAGCTGCCCACCCTGCAGGCGCGGATGCGCGAGGGCGGCACCGACCTCATCGTCTCCATTCCCGGCGACGCCGCGCCGCCTGTCACCGCGCGCGTGGACTTCGTGGGCGCCACGGTGGACCCGAAGAGCGGCACCATCGAGGTGCGCGCCACCGTGGACAATCATGACCACCGCCTGGTGCCCGGCCAGTTCGTCGCCGCCGCCCTGGTGCTGGAGACCTTCCGCAACGCCGTCGCCGTGCCCTTCGAGGCGCTCAACACCGGACAGGAAGGCCCCTACGTCTACGTCGCCGGCAAGGACGGCAAGGCCGAGGCGCGCCCGGTCACCCTGCTCTATGCCGATGCGGGCGTCGCCGCGCTGGGCTCCGGCGTCGAGGCCGGCGAGCAGGTGGTGACCGACGGCCAGTTGCGCCTCGCCCCCGGCGTGCCGCTCGCCATCGTCGCCCCCACGGGCGGCAAGGCGCAAAAATGAACGTCGATCTGTTCATCCGCCGCCCGGTCGCCACCACGCTGTTGATGGTGGCGCTGGTGATCTTCGGCGTCATCGGCTACCTGAAAATGCCGGTGAGCGAACTGCCCGCCGTGGACTTCCCCACCATCACGGTGACCGCCGAACTGCCCGGCACCGACCCCGAGACCATGGCCTCGGCGGTGGCGACGCCGCTGGAAAACCAGTTCTCGACGATCTCCGGCATCGATTCGATGACCTCCACGTCGAGCCAGGGCAAGACCCGCATCACCCTGCAGTTCTCGCTCGACCGCGACATCGACGCCGCGGCGCAGGACGTGCAGGCGGCGATCTCCTCCACCCTGCGCAAGCTGCCCGCGGACATGAACACGCCGCCCGCGCTGCGCAAGGTCGATCCCGGCAGTTCGCCGATCTACTACATCTTCATGCGCTCGAAGACGCTGCCGATGTCCACGGTGACGCGCTACGCCGAGGGCCAGCTGGCGCGGCGGCTTTCCACGATCAACGGCGTGGCGCAGGTCAACGTCTACGGCTCGCAGAAGTACGCGGTGCGCCTGCGCATGGACCCGGACGCCATGGCGGCGCGCGGGCTGGGCATCGACGAGGTGGCCGCCGCGGTCTCCGCCGCCAACGTCAACCAGGGCACCGGCTCGCTCTCCGGCCCCACCCGCACCGCGCTGATCCACACCCGCGGCCAGCTGCTTTCCGCCAGCGCCTACGTCGACCAGGTGATCGCCTACCGCAACGGCGCGCCGGTGCGCTTCGGCGACTTGGGCGAGGTGGTGGACAGCGTCGAGAACGACCGCCTCGGCAGCTGGGTGGACGACGAACGCACGGTGACTCTCGCGATCCAGCGCCAGCCCGGGTCCAACACCATCGAGGTGGTGGAGGCGATCAAGGCGGTGCTGCCGGAGTTCGAGGCGCAACTGCCGCCGAGCCTGGAGCTCTCGATCTTCTACGACCGCAGCCAGACCATCCGCGCCTCGATCGAGGACGTGCAGTTCACCCTGGTGCTCGCCGCGATCCTGGTGATCATGGTGATCTTCCTGTTCCTGCGCAGCGCCTCGGCGACGATCATCCCCTCGCTGGCGCTGCCGATCAGCATCGTCGGCACCTTCGCGGGCATGGCGGCCTTCGGCTTCTCTCTGGACAACCTGTCGCTGATGGCGCTCACCCTCTCCGTCGGCTTCGTGGTGGACGACGCCATCGTGATGCTGGAGAACATCGTGCGCCACCGCGAGGCGGGGGAACGCCCCTTCGAGGCGGCGATCAAGGGCGCGCGCGAGATCGCCTTCACCATCATTTCGATGACCGTCTCCCTTGCCGCGGTGTTCATTCCGGTGATGTTCATGGGCGGTATCGTCGGCCGCCTGCTCAACGAGTTCGCGCTCACCATCGTCATCGCCATCCTGGTTTCCGGGGTGATCTCGCTGACGCTGACGCCGATGCTGTGCAGCCGCATGATCCGCGCCGGGCACCAGAGCCACGGCGTCTTCTACCGCCGCGCCGAGGCGGTGTTCGACGGCATGCAGTCGCTTTACGAGACCTCGCTGCGCTGGAGCATCGCCCACCCGCGCGTCATCCTCGGCGCCTTCGTGGCGAGCCTGGCGCTTTCCGCCGTGCTTTTCGTCACCGTGCCCAAGGACTTCCTGCCTTCCGACGACACCGGTCGCATCTTCGCCTATACCGAGGGCTCCTCCAGCACCTCGTTCGACGAGATGGTGCGCAACCAGAAGCGCGCCGCCGCGATCGTGCGCAAGGACCCGGACGTCGCCTCGGTGATGATGTCGGTCGGCGCGGGCGGGTCGCGCACCGGCGTCAACTCCGGCATCCTGATCATCAGCCTAAAGCCCTACGAGGACCGGGATTCCACCGCCGACGACGTGGTGCGCCGCCTGCGCAAGGTCACCGCGGGGATTCCGGGAATCAAGGTCTACATGCAGAACCCGCCGGTGATCCGCATCGGCGGCTCGCTCAGCAAGGCGCAGTACCAGTACACTCTGCAGGACCTCGACCTCGACGCGCTCTACGGCGGCGCGGCCAGGCTCACCGAGGCGCTCTCCCGCGAGCACGGCTTCTACGACGTCACCAACGACATGGACATCTCCGCCCCCACCGTCTCGGTGACGGTGGACCGCGAGCGCGCCGCCAAGCTCGGCGTCACCGTGCTGCAGATCGAGGATGCGCTCGCCTCCGCCTTCGGCACGCGGCAGGTCTCCACGATGTACACGCCGAACGATCAGTACCAGGTGATCCTCGAACTGCTGCCGAAGTTCCAGAGCGAGTCCTCGGCGCTGGAGCGCCTCTACGTGCGCAGCACCAACGGCGCGCTGGTGCCGCTCACCGCGGTCACCACCATCAGCCCCGGCGTCCTGCCGCAGACGGTCAACCACCTCGGCCAGCTGCCCGCCGTCACCGTCTCGTTCAACCTCGACCGCGAGCTTTCCCTCGGTCAGGCGCTCGCCCGCATTCAGGAGGTGCAGCGCGACATCGGCCTCGCCGGCACCACCCAGACCAGCTTCGAGGGCACCGCCAAGGCGTTCAAGAGTTCGAGCCAGGGCCTCGGCCTGCTGCTGCTGCTCGCCATCGTCGTCGTCTACATCGTGCTCGGCATCCTCTACGAAAGCTTCGTCCACCCGCTCACCATCCTCTCCGGGCTGCCCTCGGCGGCGGTGGGCGCGCTCGTCACCCTCGAGCTCTTCGGCGTGCCGCTCAGCCTCTACGCCTTCGTCGGCATCATCATGCTGGTCGGCATCGTCAAGAAGAACGCGATCATGATGATCGACTTCGCCCTGGAGCAGGAACGCGGCAGTTCGCTGCCGCCGGAGCGGGCGATCGTGCAGGCCGCGCTGGTGCGCTTCCGCCCGATCATGATGACCACCATGGCCGCCCTGATGGGCACCCTGCCGATCGCGCTCGGCATCGGCGCGGGCGCGCAGGCGCGCCAGCCGCTCGGCCTCACCGTGGTCGGCGGCCTCATCCTCTCCCAGGCGCTGACGCTTTACATCACCCCGGTGATCTACATCTATCTCGACCGCCTGGGCGCCTATATCCGCCGCCTGCGCCGCGGCGCAACCGCCGCCTGACGCTGCGACTCGGAGGGAGCTTCCGCCGTCTTTTTCCGCCGACGCGCCGAAGTGGAAGCGCTGCCGACATCCCCGCATTCCGGGCAGGCTGCCGATTCGCGCACCCACCCGGCCGGGGGGTGGCAATTGGGTTGAATCCCCGGCGGTTTCCTGTCTAAATGTTGGGCCATGTCAGGCACTTCGGGGGACCCAGTGCCCGGCAACGAGACTCCGACAGCAATAGAACAGGGTGGAACCTATGAAGCGCCTCACAAGCATTCTCGGCATGTGCCTTTTGGCCATGACCGCATCCGGCCCGGCGATGGCCGCGGCCAAGGTCGTCATCAAGCTCGGCCACATCGCGGAACCCGTTCACCCCTACGGCAAGGGCGCCGACCAGTTCGCTAAGCTCGTCGCGGAAAAGTCCGGCGGCGAAATCGAAGTCAAGGTGTTCCCGAACTCCCAGCTCGGCAACCAGAAGGACCTGATCGAAGGCCTGGTGTTCGGCTCCGTCGATATGGCCCTGGTCGGCACCGCGGTGCTGGGCCAGTTCCAGCCGCAGATTTCCCTGTTCGACCTGCCGTTCCTGTTCGAGGACCGGCCGCATGCCTACCGCTCGCTCGACTCCGTGGGCATGGAGATCGGCAAGGGCCTGGAACCGCGCGGCATCAAGCTGCTCGGCTACATGGAAAACGGCATCCGCCACATGACCAACAACGTCCGCCCGATCAAGACCCCGGCCGACATGAAGGGTCTCAAGATCCGCGTGATGACCAACAAGATCTACGTGGAAATGATGAAGGCGCTCGGCGCTTCGCCGACCCCGATGGCGTTCAGCGAGCTCTACTCCGCGATGCAGCAGGGCACCGTGGACGGCCAGGAGAACCCCTCCGCCCACATCTACACCAAGCGCTTCTATGAAGTGCAGAAGTACGCCTCCCTCACCGCCCACGCCTATGCGCCGGAGCCGGTGCTGATCTCCATGATCACCTGGAAGAAGCTCTCCCCGAAGCAGCAGAAGGCGATCACCGAGGCCGCCAAGGAAGCCATCGCCTGGCAGCGCAAGGTCTCCGAGGACGAGGACAACGATTACTGGCAGAAGATCAAGGCGACCGGCAAGATGGAAGTCCTCACCGTGGACCGCAAGCCGTTCATGGAAGCGACCAAGCCGGTCTACGCCATGTTCGCCAAGACCGTCGGCCAGTCCAACATCGACAAGGTCAATGCGCTTCGCGCCAAGAAATAATGCCTAACGCATTATAGAAACGTGCCTTTCCATGGCCCGGATACGATGTGTCCGGGCCATTTTTTCGCCCTGCTTCCGACATAATTTTCGGCCATGTCTATGCCTCCGGAAACTGCGGGGGCACATGAGTTATGGACGGGCTGTTCAAGCTGATACGCAAGGTTCTCTACGGCGTCTCGGTAATCGCGATGCTGGTGATGCTGGCGATCATCTTCATGCAGGTGATCACCCGTTACCTCCTCGGCTTCACCTTCGAATGGTCGGAAGAACTCGCCCGCTTTCTCTTCGTCTGGGCGGTGTT
>JBFWJB010000164.1:0-6901 GCA_050253435.1 Rhodospirillaceae bacterium | reverse complement strand
GACATCTCCGGGCTTTCGGCGGATGTCGGAGGCGAAGGCCGCATCACCGCTTCCGGCAAGCTCTCCACCCAGGGCGCGCCCCGCGTCGATGCGCTGAAGGCGGAAATCACCACGCCGCGCGCCGATCGCCTGCTTGGCCTGATGCCGGTCTCCTGGCCCGGCTTCGTGCGCACCTGGCGGGGGCTCACCGCCACCCTCTCGGCGGACGGCCCGCTCACCGACCTGCGCACCGACGCGGCGATGACCGTGGGCGAAACCAAACTCACCGTCGCCGGGCGCTTCGACGGCGTGCATATGCGTCCCAGCGCCGAAGGCGACATTTCCATCTCCGCCCCCACCCTCGGAGCGCTCGCCGCGACGCTGGATGCCGACGTGGCCCCGGACATGGCGAAGAAAGGCGCGGTGGAAATCTACATTCCGCTCAACGGCGACGCCCAGGGCTATGCGGTGCCCGCGCTGACCGCCACCGCCGGCGACATCGCCATCGGCGGCGAGCTTACGGTGAAGACGAACGGCCCGCGCCCGCAGGTTTCCGCGCGTCTGGTCGGCAACCTGCTGCCGGTGCTGGTGCCGCGCAACGGCGCGCCGCCGCGCCGTTCATCCGCGCTTGCCCCGCGCATCCTCCCCGCCGCCGCGCCCGCGGTTCCCACCGCGCCGCCCGCGCCGCAGGAACCCGCCGCTGCCGCCGCCGCCGCGCCGTTGCCCGCCTGGGCGGCGCTGCGCGACATCGACGGCGACCTCGCCGCAAGCTTCGACACCGTGGTTGCGCCCAGGCTTTCCGCGCAGGAGGTGAAACTTGCCGCGCGGCTCAACCAGGGCCTCCTCACCCTCGACGACGCCACCGCCAAACTCCTCGGCGGCAGCCTCGCCGCCACCGGCCGCGCCGATCTCACCGCCATCCCCAAGCTTTCCGGCACGGTGAACGCCAAGGACATCGCGGTGGACGCGAAAAGCCCGCTCTTCTCCGGCAATGCGCCGCTCGCCGGAACCCTCACCCTTGCCGCCGAGGGCGAAGCCGCGGGCGGCGACGCCGACACCCTGCTGCGCGGCTTGAACGGCAAGGGCAGTCTCTCGGTGCTTAACGGCTCCTTCGCCGGGGCCAACCTCGGCGCGGTCAACGACCGCCTCGCCAAAATCAAAACCCTCCAGGACCTGATCTCCGCCTTCGAGGCGGGCAGCCGCGGACGTACCGCCTTCGACCGCCTAAACGGCAGCTTCACCGTCGCGGGCGGCGTGCTTGAAAGCCGGGACCTCAAGCTTTCCGCTCCCTCGGGCGAGGGCTCCGCCACCGGCACCGCGGACCTCGCGGCGCGCAAGGTCAATGCCGACGTGCGCTTCGCGCTGGCCAGCCTCAAGGACGCGCCGCCGCTCGGCCTGCGCCTGCAAGGCGCATGGGAAAGCCCGCGCGTCTTCTTCGATACCGGCGACTTCCAGGGCTACATGATCCAGAAGGGCCTGAAAAACCTCCTGCGGTCCCTCTCCAAACAAAAATCCTCCGCCGACGAACCGCCGCCGCCCAAGGGGAAACTCAAACCTAAGGACGTGCTGCGCGAAGTGCTCCAGGCGATTCCGCAGAAGTGAAAACCAGGCCGGGGCTCTGCCCCGGACCCCGCAAGGGGACTCGGCCCCCTTGACCCCATAATTTTTGGTTTTTGCGCGTAGCGCCATAAGCCCATGCGGCTGCCACAGAGGTGTTGTCTGCCGCTTCGCGGCGAAAAAAGTTATGGGGTGCGCGAGGGGGCCGAGTCCCCTCGCAAAGTTTTGGTTTTTCCTGCCGCGTCAGCGGCGGAGTTTTTCCTGCAAATCGCGCAGCACGAAGACGCGCAGGGCGGCGGAGAGGTTGCCCTCCGGCTCGGCGCGGGTGCGGTCGATTTCCTCGACCAGGGCGTGGAGGCTTTTGCCCTGTTCCCTGGCGATGTCCTTGAGCGCCTCCCAGAACGGGTCTTCGAGGGAGAGGCTGGTGCGGTGGCGGTCGAGGGTCACCGAGCGTTTGCGCGTGGCGGTCATCGCGTGGCCTCCGAGAGGAAGGTGGCGGCGGCCTGCGCGGCGGCGTCGAGGGCTTCCTCGGCGGTGATCTCGGCGCTCTTGCGCGGCTTCAGGGAGTGGTCGCCGTCGGCGATCCAGACGATGCGCACCGCGGGCGGCAGGGTGAGGGCGGCGACGTCGGCGGCGCTGCCCAGCGCGTCGCGTTCTCCCTGAATCAGCAGCGCCGGGCACGGCGGGGCAAGCAGGGGGGCGAGGCGCTCCGGCGGCGTCTCGGCCTTGCCTGCGGCGTGGAACGGATAGCCGAGGCAGACCACCGCCTTGGGGGATATCTCCGGCGCCGCCATCGCCGCGGCGCGCCCGCCCATGGACTTGCCGCCGATGGCGAGCGGCAGGCCGGGAAAGCGCGCCTGCGCCTCCTGGGCCGCTGCGGAAAAGGCGGGCAGCAGCACCGGCATGCGGTCCGGCGGGCGCTTGCTTCCCTCGGCGCGGCGTCGCGCCATGTAGGGGAACTCGAAACGCGCCACCGCCACGCCGCGCGCCGCCAGCCGCGCCGCCATGGCGGCCATGAACCCGCTGTCCATGGGCGCGCCCGCGCCGTGCGCCAGCACCAGCAACGCAAACGGGTCATGCGGCGCGTCGATGAGAAATTCGGTCATGGCGGTGCCTTTCATGCAGGGGCTCCGCCCCTGCACCCCGCAAGGGGTCTCGGACCCCTTGACCCCTTAACGTGTTTTTGCGCGCAGCGCCATAAGCCGGTGTCGGCTGCAGCACAGGCATCGCCAGCCGCTGCGCGGCGAAAAACTAAGGGGAGGTGCGGATGGGATCGGAGCCGACCGCCGAAGGCGGCGGAAACGCCCGGTGGGCGTTTCCGAGGCGGAGATGTCCCTCCGCGAAGCTTTTGATCGTCAGATCTGGGCGTAGAAGTCGTTGCCCTTGTCGTCGACGACGATGAAGACGGGGAAGTCGACGACTTCGATGCGCCAGATCGCTTCCATGCCGAGTTCCGGGTATTCCAGGAGTTCGACCTTCTTGATCGATTCCTTGGCGAGCTGCGCCGCCGCGCCGCCGATCGAGCCGAGGTAGAAGCCGCCGTGTTTCTTGCAGGCTTCGGTGACCGCCTTGGAACGGTTGCCCTTGGCGACCATCACCATGGAGCCGCCCGCGGCCTGGAACTGATCGACGTAGGAGTCCATGCGCCCCGCCGTGGTCGGCCCGAACGAGCCGGAGGCGTAGTTGGAGGGGGTCTTGGCCGGGCCCGCGTAGTAGATCGGGTGGTTCTTCAGGTATTCGGGCATCGGCTCGCCCTTATCCAGGCGTTCCTTGATTTTGGCATGGGCGATGTCGCGGCCGACGATGATCGTGCCGGTGAGCATGACGCGGGTCTTCACCGGATACTGGGAGAGGGTCTTGAGGATCTGCGGCATCGGCTGGTTGAGGTCGATGCTGACCACCTCGCCGTCCAGGGCCTCGGCCTTGACCTCGGGCATGTACTGCGCCGGGTTGGTTTCCAGCTGTTCGAGGAAGACGCCGTCCTTGGTGATCTTGCCCAGGCACTGGCGGTCGGCGGAGCAGGACACGCCGATGCCGACCGGGCAGGAGGCGCCGTGGCGTGGCAGACGGATAACGCGCACGTCGTGGCAGAAGTACTTGCCGCCGAACTGCGCGCCGATGCCGAACTCGCGGGTCATTTCAAAGACCTGCTTTTCCATCTCGACGTCGCGGAAGGCCTGGCCGAACTTGCCGCCCTTGGTCGGCAGCTCGTCGTAATAGTGGGTGGAGGCGAGCTTCACCGTCTTCAGGGTCATTTCCGCCGAGGTGCCGCCGATGACGATGGCGAGGTGGTAGGGCGGGCAGGCCGCGGTGCCGAGGCTCTTGAGCTGTTCGGTGAGGAACTTCTTGAGCGAGGCGGGGTTGAGGAGCGCCTTGGTCTGCTGGTAGAGGAAGGTCTTGTTGGCCGAGCCGCCGCCCTTGGCGACGAACTGGAACTTATAGGCGTCGCCTTCCGTCGCGTAGATTTCGATCTGCGCGGGCAGGTTGTTGCCGGTGTTGACCTCGTCGTACATGTCGAGCGCGGCGTTCTGCGAATAGCGCAGGTTGAGGTCGGTATAGACCCGGCCCACGCCCTCGCTGATCGCCTGGGCGTCGCCGCCGCCGGTCCAGATCTGCTGGCCCTTCTTGCCCATGACGATGGCGGTGCCGGTATCCTGGCACATCGGCAGCACCATGCCGGAGGCGATGTTGGCGTTCTTGAGCAGTTCGAGCGCGACGAAGCGGTCGTTGGCCGAGGCCTCCGGGTCGTCCATGATCGTGCGCATCTGCGCCAGGTGCGCCGGGCGCAGGAGGTGGTTGATGTCCTTGAACGCCTCGTAGGTGAGAAGCTCGATCGCCTTGGGATCGACGACGATGATTTCCTTGTCGCCCACCTTCTGCGTGGTGACGAAGTCGCCGGTCAGCTTGCGGTAGGCGGTTTCGTCCTTGCCCAAGGGGAACATGTCGGCATAGGCGGCATCGAACGGCATGGATAGGGCCTCCCTGTTTTTGTGTTGTTTGCGGACGGCGCGCCGGCACTGCGCGGCCGCCCGCTTTATTTTTTACGGAATGCGTCGAGGACGACGACCTTCTGGTCGGCGTCGGGTGCTGCGGGTTCGTCCGGCTGCGGCGGCGCGGGGATGCCAGCGGCGGGCGGCGGCGGCGCGTCGAGCAGCGGGTCGTCGTCGAGGCTGTCCTCGAAGTCGTCCTCATACTGGAACTGCAGGCCGAACTTGGCGGACGGATCGGCGAAGCCGGTTACCGCGGCGAAGGGCACCACCAGGCGCTCCTTGCGGTCGTTGAAACTTAAGGTGACGGAGAAGCTGTCCGGCGCCTCGTCGTCCACCGCGAGGTCCCAGAACTCGTGCTGCAGCACGATGGTGATGTCCTCGGGGTGGGTGGCCGCGAGATGGGGCGGGATCACCACGCCTTCCGCATCGGTGCGGAAGGTGATGTAGAAGTGGTGGTCGCCCGGCAGGCCGTACTGCGCGGCGCGGGAGAGCGCCTCGCGCACCACGCCGCGAAGGGCCTGTTCCACCAGGGCGTCGTAATCGAATATCGGACGTGGATCCATGTGCTGGGTATCGCCTCGGCAAGAAGGTCGCGGGCGAAACAAAGGCCCGGAACGGCGCCCATATTACGCACACTCGCGCGGATGAGAAAATCCCAACGATGGGAATATCGATAAAAAGTTAGGGGTATGGGAAAGAAATGGGGCATTTCTGTTGCTAGGAAGCCCCACTCCCCACCTGAAACCGCTCAAGGCCTCAGGAATTCAGGTTCGGTTTGGAAACCGCTTACGCGGCGGCCAGAACCGGAGTGCGATTATCGTTCGCAGCTACTAAAACGGCCCGATAACGGCGGAACCATGCCGGGCACAACCATAACCTTTACCACGCGCGTCGATCCTGTTTCGCCCCCATGGCCCCGGGCTTGCCGGGATATGGTGGAGGCGCCGGGCACTGCCCCCGGGTCCGCAACGATTATTCCGTTATGGGTTTAGCACCATAGTCCGTTTCCGGACCCCTTCTATATAAGCGGTCCGCGCCCGCGGGGAAAGGGAAACCGAAAGGGGGTTCGCCTGGCGCGCGGTTGCGGCTATGCTCGCTGCCCGTTCGTCTTCGCTTCGAGAGGTTGCCCGCGATGCCGCTTTCCCCGGACCAGATCGCCGAGATTTCCGCCGCCCGCGCCCAGGAGTCCGCCACTCTCCGCCCCACCGTGGCGGAGCTGGAATCCCTGCTGTTCACCGCGATTCCGGTGCTGGACCACGGCTTCATCCGCGTCATCGACTACATGGGCAACGATGCGGCGATCGTGCAGGCGGCGCGGGTTTCCTACGGGCGCGGCACCAAGAAGGTGAACGAGGACCGCGGCCTCATCCGCTATCTGATGCGGCACCGCCATTCCACGCCGTTCGAGATGTGCGAGATCAAGTTCCACGTCAAACTGCCGATCTTCGTGGCGCGGCAGTGGATTCGCCACCGCACCGCCAACGTCAACGAGATCTCGGCGCGCTACTCGATTCTCGACAAGGAATATTACATCCCCGCGCCGGAGCAGCTCGCTTCGCAGGCGGTGAACAACCGCCAGGGCCGCGGCGACGTGTTGGAAGGGGCGGAGGCGGCGCAGGTTCTGGCGATGCTGCGCGCCGATGCGGAGACCTGCTACGCCCACTATGAGGACATGCTCAACGAGGGCGAGGCGGGCGCGCCGAAGGATGCCGCGCGCGACGGCCTGGCGCGCGAGCTGGCGCGGATGAACCTCACCCTCAACACCTATACCCAGTGGTACTGGAAGATCGACCTGCACAACCTCATGCACTTCCTCTCCCTGCGCGCCGATGCGCACGCGCAGTACGAGATCCGCGTCTATGCGGAGGAGATGCTGAAGGTGCTGAAAGCCTGGGTGCCCGCCACCTACGAGGCATTCTGCGACTACCGCCTGGGCGGCGCGAGCCTTTCCGCCAAGGACCTCGACGTGGTCAAGGCGCTGATCGCGGGCAAGGCTCCGGCGCAGGAGGAAAGCGGGCTTTCCAAGCGCGAGTGGGCCGAGCTGATGGATAAGCTCGGCCGCGCCTAGTGCGGCTTGCCGCCGTCCGCGGCGTCGGGCTCGCGCGGCGGCGCGGGCTCAGGAGAGTCGGCGGGCGCCGGGGCTTCCACCGCGGCTTCCTCCGCGCGGTGGAGAAAGCCGGGGGAATCCGCGGCCATTTCCCGCAGGCGGATGCGAATCCAGCGCTCCATGGCGGTCAGACGGTTTCGATCTCGCCCGCGGCGCGGTCCAGCGCCGCGGCGACCGCCTGGGCCTGGGTTTCGTCGAGGGGGCCGCGCTCCAGGCGCAGGCGCAGGGCCAGGCGGAGATTTTCCATGGCGCGGACGATCTGCGGCGC
>JBFWJB010000163.1:0-6930 GCA_050253435.1 Rhodospirillaceae bacterium | reverse complement strand
GTGCGACAGTCTTGATACGCCCTGATTTTTTCGAGGTTGAGGCCCCCGCCGCATGTCCGTCCCGCTGACCGAGACGCCCGCAGAAGCCGCCGCCGACCCCGGCCCGTACCGCCGCGTCGCGCTGCCAGTGTCCGGCATGGGCGACGCGGCCGCGGCGCATCGCCTCGCCAACCGCCTGCGCCGCATGGAGGGCGTGATCGCGGTGGAGGTGGCGCCGGGCCTGGACGCGGTGAGCCTGACGCTCGACCCGGCGCGCGCCACCCTGCCCGAGGTGGTGCGCGAGCTGGAAGGTCTGGAAGTCGCGGTGATCGACGCGCTGGTGCCGCTTTCCATCCGCGGCATGACGTCGAGCGCCTGCGTGGCGCGGGTGCGCCATGCGCTGGAGGCGGTGGACGGGGTGATCGAGGCGCAGGTCAACCCGGTGCTCAACCGTGCCGACGTGCGCCTGGTTTCCACCGCGCGCGATGTGGAGGCGCTGATGCAGGCGGTGCGCCACACCGGGTATGGCGTGACGCCCTTGGGCGAACACGGCGCGGTAGCGGATGTGGAGGCGGCGGCGGTCTACGGCTTCGGCGCCGGGGCCAGCCGCGTCGAGTCCCTGATGCTCGGCATCGTCGGGGTTCTCACCGTGCCGCTGCTTGCCAATCTCGCCTGGCGGGTGCTGGGCGACGGACCGCTGTTCGGCGTGGTGTGGGCGTTTCTGCTGTCCTCGGTGGTGATTTCCCTCGGCGGCGCGCGCTATGTGTTCGGCGCGTGGCGGGCGATCGAGGAGCGCACCGCGACCATGGACCTGCTGGTGGTTCTCGGCACCGCCTCGGCTTTTTTCTACAGCGTGATCGCGTGGATCGCGGTGGGGCCGGCGGGGCGCAACCTCTATTTCGAGACCGCGGCGGCGATCATCGCCTTCGTGCGCCTGGGCAAGTGGCTGGAGGCGGTGGTTAAGCACGGCACCACGCGGGCGATCCGCTCGCTGATGGAGCTGCGGGCGAAGAGCGCCCGGGTGATCCGCGACGGCGCTCTGGTTTCCAAGCCGATCGAGGCGGTGGCGGTGGGCGACGTGGTGCTGGTGAAGCCCTACGAGCGCATCCCGGTGGACGGGGTGATCGTGCGTGGCGAAAGCACGGTGGACGCCTCGATGATCACCGGCGCGGGCCTGCCGGAGGACAAGACGGTGGGTGACCTGGTGACCGGCGGCACGATGAACGGCGGCGGCACCCTGCATGTGGAGGCGCGCCGCGCCGCGGCGGACTCCACGCTGGCGCGCATCATCGCCCTGGTGGAGGAGGCGCAGGCCCGGCGCGTGCCGCTGCAGCGTTTCGTCGATCGCACCACCACGATGTTCGTGCCGGTGGTTCTGGGGGTGGCGGCGTTCACCCTGTTCGCCTGGCTGGCGCTCAGCGCCCCCTTCGCCGAGGCGGTCAACGCCGCGGTTTCGGTGCTGGTGATCGCCTGTCCGTGCGCGCTCGGCCTCGCCGCGCCGACGGCGCTGGTGGCGGGCACCGGCGCGGCGGCGAAGGCGGGCATTCTCATCCGCGACATCGACAGCCTGGAAAAGGCCTACCGCGTCGATACCGTGCTGTTCGACAAGACCGGCACGCTGACCGAAGGGCGGCCCTTCGTCACCTCGGTGGAGGCGCTGGACGGCGACGTCTCGCGCCTGCTCTACCTCGCCGCCTCGGCGCAGCAGGGCAACGAGCATCCGCTGGGGCGCGCCATCCTGGACTATGCGGAGAACTACGGCATCGTGCCCGCGGCGCTCAAGTCCTTCGAGGCGATGCCCGGCCGCGGCGTGCGCGCCGCGATCGAGGGCCAGACCGAGGTGCTGATCGGCAACCGCCCGCTGATGGAAAGCGCGGGCGTGGATATGGACGTCGGCGAGTGGATCGTGCCGATGCTGGCGATGAAGGGCCGCTCGGCGATCTGGGTGGCGGAAAACGGCCGGCTGATCGGCGGGCTTTCGGTGTGCGACCCGCTGCGGGTGGATGCGCGGCGCGCCGTCGCCGCCCTGCAGAAGGACCGCATCGCCTGCGCCCTGGTTTCCGGCGATGCGGATTCCGCGGTGGCGGCGGTGGCCGAGGCGCTGTCGATCAAGAACGCCTTCTGCGACGCCCTGCCGGAAACCAAGATTCGCATCGTCCGCCGTTTGCAGAGGATCGGCCGCAGCGTCGCCATGGTCGGCGACGGCATCAACGACGCCCCGGCGCTGGCGCAGGCGGACCTCGGCATCGCGGTGGGTTCCGCCGCCGATGCGGCGTTGCAGAGCGCCGACATCACGCTTCTGCGCACCGACGTGATTTCCGTCACCAACGCACTCGCCGTGGCCCGCGAAACCTGGAAGAAGATCCGCCAGAACCTGGCGCTCGCCTTCGTCTACAACCTCATCGCCCTGCCGCTCGCCGCGCTCGGGTTGCTCAGCCCGGCGGTGGCGGGCGCGGCGATGGCCGCCTCCAGCATCAGCGTGGTGCTCAACGCCTTCCTGCTCACCCGGTGGAAGCCCCGCCTGCCCGACGCCGCGCCGCCGGAGACGCCGTTCGACCCCTGCCGCACGTCGATGCAAGGGGGGGACAAACCCGAAACGCCGTGCTAGAACACCCTCCACAGCGCATGCCATAAGGAAGCCACGATGTCGACGCCGCCGTTCTCTCCCATTCTCATGGGCGGCTTGCTGTTGCGGGCGATTCCGCCGGAGCTGGTGCAGCCCGTCGCGGAGCGCTTGGCCCGCCGCCTGCAAGACCGCCACCCCGGCATTTTCGAACGCCTCACGCCGCTCGGGCCGCGCAGTTTCGCCATCGACGTCACCGACCTGCCGTGGCTGTTCCTCCTCTTCGTGGAAAACGGCGAGGGCCGGGTCGAGGTGCGCGCCAAGTCCGACGAAACCGCCGCCGACGCCAGCATCCACGCGCCCTTGAAGGTGCTGTTCGGCCTGCTTTCCGGCAGCATCGACGGCGATGCGATGTTCTTCACCCGCGACCTCGTCTACGAGGGCGATACCGAGGCGGTGGTGGCGCTGCGCAATGCGCTGGACGGCGCGGACGTGGACTTCATCGCCGACATCGCCTCCGCCTTCGGGCCGCTTTCCGGCGCGGCGCAGACGGTGGCGGAAAAGGCGCTCGCCGGGTTCTCCCGCGCCGAGGCCGACCTCTCCGCCCTCAACGAGTCGTTGATCCAGCCGGTGGTGCGCCGCACCGACGCGCAGGCCCGCCGCATCGAGGAACTGGAGGAACGCTGCGCGCGGCTCGAAAAGGCCTTGCGCCGGGTCAAGACCATGCCCACCTGAGAACGGTTCTCAAAATCCCTGCGCCCGCCGAAGGAGGTTCCGCCATGACTCGCGTCGCCCGCGATCCGTCCCGCCCGGTCACCACCCTGGAACTGGTCTGCCCGGCGGGAACCCCCGCCGCCCTGCGCACCGCCGTGGATGCGGGGGCGCACACCGTCTATTGCGGCTTCCGCGACGAAACCAACGCCCGCAACTTCCCCGGCCTCAACTTCAACCGTGCAGAGCTGCGCGACGGCGTCGCCTACGCCCACGACCACGGCGCCGACGTGCTGGTCGCGATCAACACCTTCCCCGAGGCGGGCAACCTCGACCCCTGGCACCGCGCCATCGACGACGCGGCGGAGATCGGCGCAGACGCCGCGATCCTCGCCGATATCGGCCTCGTCGCCTATGCCCGCGACAACTGCCCCAACATCCGCCGTCACCTCTCGGTGCAGGCCGCGGCCTCGACGCCGGAGGGCATCAACTTCTACGCCCGCGAGTTCGGCATCTCCCGCGTCGTACTGCCGCGCGTGCTCACCCTGCCGGAAATCAAGGAACTCAACCGCCACACCGACGTGGAGACCGAGGTCTTTGTCTTCGGCGGCCTGTGCGTGATGGCGGAAGGGCGCTGCTCGCTCTCCTCCTACGTCACCGGCAAGTCGCCCAACAAGACCGGCGTGTGCTCCCCGGCCAGCCACGTCACCTACGAGGAACACGGCTCCGGCCTCGATTCCAAGCTCGGCGGCTTCACCATCAACCGCTTCGCCGAGGGCGAACCCGCGGGCTACCCCACCCTGTGCAAGGGCCGCTTCTCCGCCAACGACAAGGTGAGCTACCTGTTCGAGGAGCCGGTGAGCCTCAACCTCCTCACCATGCTGCCGGAAGTGGCGGATGCGGGCGTCACCGCCCTCAAGATCGAAGGCCGCCAGCGCGGCAAGGCCTATGTGGAAAAGGTGGTGCGCGCCTTCCGCAAGGCGGTGGATGCGCTCGACCGCGGCGAGGACCTGGACGCCGCGGCGATCGCCGACCTCACCGAGGGCGGCCGCGAAACCGCGGGCGCCTACAAGAAAGCCTGGCACTGAGTAAGGAGCGCCGCACCGTGACCGCCGCACAGACCGCAAAGCTCACCCTCGGCCCCCTGCTGTTCAACTGGAGCAACGAAAAACGCCAGGACTACTACGCCCGCGTCGCCGACGAGGCCGACGTGGACACCGTGATCCTCGGCGAAACCGTCTGCTCCAAACGCACCCCCTTCCAGGAGCCGCACTGGCCCGGCCTGATCGACCGCCTGCAGAAGGGCGGCAAGGAGGTGGTGCTCTCCACCCTCGGCCTCATCCTCTCCAGCCGCGAAATGAACGACATGCGCGAGATGGTGGCCGACGAGAACCTCTACTTCGAGGCCAACGACATCGCCGTGGACGACATGCTCAAGGGCCGCCCCCACATGATCGGCCCGATGATGAACGTCTATAACGAGGGCACGCTGGCCCGCCTCGCCGCGGGCGGCGCGGACCGCGTCTGCGTGCCGGTGGAAATGTCGGGCCACGCCATCGGCGTGCTCGCCGGATCGGGCATCATGGATGTGGAGGTCTTCGTCTTCGGCCGCATGCCGCTCGCCATCGCCGCGCGCTGCTATCACTCGCGCATCCACAAGGTGCCGAAATCCAATTGCCGCTACGTCTGCGGCCTCGACAACGACGGCCTCGCCATCGATACCCTCGACGGCAAACCCTTCCTCACGGTCAACGGCACCCAGACGATGTCCTATACCGTCGCCAACCTCGCGGCGGAAATCCCCGCCATGCTCGCCATGGGGGTCAAAAGCTTCCGCATCTCGCCGCACGACGTGGACGTTGTCCATATCGCCCAACAGTTCCGCGGCATCATCGCCGGAACCGCCGACCCGCAGGACCTCCTCGACGAAACCGACGGCCTGATCGACGGCGCCCCCAACTCCAACGGCTTCTTCTACGACGAGGAAGGCCTGAAATACAAAAACGCCGAGTAGGGGCGGTAAAAACGAAAACTTCCTGGAGGGTCGCGGACCCTCCAGACCTCCCATAACTTTTGGTTTTCGCGCGCAGCGCCATAAGCCCGTGCGATGGCGACAAACGCGTTGCCTGCCGCTGCGCGGCGAAAAAACTTATGGTGTGCGCGAGGGGACCGAGTCCCCTCGCAACGTTTTGGTTTTCCTCGCCTCACACCCCGTCCGGCAGCTTCGACCGCATCATTTCCCTGCGGTCGAATGTGCGGCCGTCGGTAACGAAGGTGCCGTCGCCGATGGCGTGGAGGGTTCTTTTCTCCTTGCGGGCGGAGTCGAGGTAGGCGGCCACGCCTTCCAGCACCACGATGTTGTGCTGTTCGACGATATCGGCGACGCGGCATTCGATATTCGCCAGGCACTCCGCGATCAGCGGCGCGCGCACCTGCGCGGCCTTCATCCGGGTGAGTCCGAACGTCCCGAACTTGTCCGTATCCCGTCCGGAGCACGTGCCCACGCCGACCACGGTGTCGAGCATCTCCACGGTGGGGATGGCGATCACGCATTCCCGCGTTTCCCGCAGCGCGGCGTAGGAATGGTTCCACGGGCCGGTGGTGATGGCGAAGGACGCGGCGAAATCCAGCACCATGGTCCAGCTGATGGTCATCACGTTGTCTTTGCGGCCGTCGTTCGTCGCGACCAGGACCACCGGTCCGGGTTCCAGCAGCGTGAACGCCTTGCCGAGCGGCAGAGTTTCCATGCCCGCCTCCTGCTGTACTACGAGCCAACCGCCACCCAGTCTACCACCCTTGCGGAGGCGCGGCGCATTCTCCGCACCGCGGCTTCACATACCCGCGCGCCGCCCCCATATCAGCCGCATGACTCAGGAATTCTGGAACACCCGCTACGGCGCCGCGGGCTTCGCCTACGGCCTTACGCCCAACCGCTTTCTCGCCGAACACGTCCACCTTCTGGCGCCCGGCGGGCGCGTTCTCCTGCCTGCGGAGGGCGAGGGGCGCAACGCCATCTTTCTTGCCAAGCAGGGCTTCGCCGTCACCTGCTTCGACCAGTCGGACGTCGGCGTGAAAAAGGCCAGGGCCCTGGCTGCGAAAAACCACGTGAGCATCGAGGCGGCCGCCGCCGACGCCATGGCCTTCGACTACCCGCCCGGCCACTACGACGCCGTGGCCCTGATCTTCGCTCACCTGCCGCCGCGGGTGCGCCACCACCTGCACGCCAAAACCGTGGAAACCCTCAAGCCCGGCGGCCTCGTCCTCCTCTACGCCTTCTCGCCGGAGCAGCTCCACTACGCCTCCGGCGGCCCCAAGGACCCCACCATGCTCTACAGCGAGGCCACGCTGCGCAAGGACTTCGCCGCCTGCTCGGAAATCCTCCTGCTCGAAACCAACCTCGAAAGCCTCAGCGAGGGCACCAGCCACCAGGGCGACGGCGCGGTGATCTCCCTCATCGCGCGGAAGTGAAGACTAGTCCCGGCCTGGACGCACGGCGGCGCAAGTGGTAACCGGGAAAGACCGACCCTCCCGCTTCTCACCAGGACCAGCCCCCATGCGCACGCTCATCGTTCTCGCCCACCCCCGCCCCGGCAGCTTCAACCACGCCATCGCCGACGCCGTCGGCGCGGCCCTCGCGGCGGAAGGCCACACCGTCGATACGTGCGACCTCTACGCCG